>NZ_JBTAMK010000020.1:0-77959 GCF_054796215.1 Alsobacter sp. SYSU BS001988
GCGCGACGCCTGGTCGAGGCTGCTCTTGGTGGAGTACTCGTTGGCCAGCGCCAGCCCGAAGGTGATGACGCTGCCGCCGACCGCGAGCCAGCCATAGATGGGATTCAGCGCGAAGGCCGCGATCACGTAGACGGGCACCCACGGAAAGTCGCAGAAGGCCAACAGGCCGCTGCCCGTGAAGAACTCGCGGATGGTGTCGACGTCGCGCAGCGACTGCACGTGCCGCGGGCTCGGCTGGATGATCGTCGCGCGCTGCACGCCGCGGAACACGTCCGGATTGGCGACCTTGTCGAACCTGACGCCGGCCCGGACGAGGATCTTGGACCGCAGCATCTCCAGCGCCGACGACACCGCGTAGACGAAAGCCAGGATGACGGTTAGCGCGACCAGGGTGCTCAGGCTGCGGCTGGACAGCACGCGGTCATAGACCTGCAGCATGTAGAGCGGCCCGGCGAGGGCCAGGACGTTGATGAAGAAACTGAAAACGACGGCCGTGGCGAGGGCGGGCCGGGTGGCGCGAAGCGCGGTCTTGATGGCTCCAGGGCCGAGCGGCTTACCATCATGCACTTCGTCAGACATTGCTCACCATGAAGAATCGCGACATCCGGGCGCTGGCAACGCCCCCGGCCAATGACGAGGAACTAGACGACGCGTAGTACCATATTGTGGCAAAGCCTTTAAGAATAAACTTTGCCAATGGATCAACACGCGCAGCGGTTCACGGGATGCTGCGTCGCCGGGGCCACTGTTCAAGGCGAAGCCGCCGCGGCGGCGGAACCCGTTCAACTCCAGGTTCTCCGACCGGTCACTCCGACCTTTGAGCGAGGGCTCCGGATAGCACGCCGAGGTCGGAAATGAAACCCGCGGCCGAGAACTCGTCCTCGATCCTGCGGCGCCCGGCGCGGCCGATGGCGGCCAATGTCCCGCGATTCACGTAGCATTCGCGCAGAATTTCCGCGGCCTTCGCGACGTCCGGCTGGGCCCAGCGGCCCTGTTCGACGTCGTGGCGCTGCTGTCGGTCCTCAACCGGCACGAGGACGTAGGGCACCGGAAATCCGACCTGCGCGTCGACGAATTCCGCCGTGGCGGACCAGTTGGTGGCCAGCACGGGGACGCCCTGGTGCATCGCCTCCGCCAGGGTCAGGCCGAACCCTTCCGAGCGGTGCAGCGAGGCGTAGAGGTCGAGCGACGCCATCCACTCCAGCGTCCGCTCGCGCGACCAGTCCTCGCAAAACAGTTCCGCCCGCGAGCCCATTGCGCTGATTCGACTCTGCAAATGTTCCCAGGCGTGGCGGTCGTAGTCGGCCGAGCGGGTCTTGATCGACAAGAGGACGTAGTCCTTCGGGCCGAAGGCCGCCTCGAAGGTCTGAATGAGATCCCAGGGGTTCTTGCGGGCTTCGGTCGAGGCGATGTCGAAGGCGAATCCGATCTTGAAAGGCCCCACGGGCTGCTGGCGCTCCAGGCTCGGCTCCAGCGCCAGCGGATAGCGCAGGCGGCGCACCTGGCGGCCGGTGGACCGGGCGATCGCCTCGGCGGCGAAATGGGTCGGCGCGGCGATCTCGTGGACGAAGCGCGCCTGCTGGACCCAGCTGTCCGGAAGCCGCTCGAGCTCCCAGACCCACACCGCCACCAGCCGCTTGCCCTTCAGCCGCTTGCGTCCGATCGCGGCCAGCGCGCGGGGCATGTTCGGCGGCGTGACATAGAGCAGGATCGTTCCCGGCCCGAGGGGACAGTCGGCGGCGTCGAGGTCCGGCAGGCTGGCCGGCTGCATCAGGGCCGACGTCAGGTCGATGGCGGCGGCGCCGGGCCCGTGGTCGCGCAGCGAGGCCAGCGCCAGCCGGGCCGTCTGCCCGAGCCCCGAGGGCGATCGAAGCACGCCCGCCACGATCCAGGGCGGCCCCGCGTTGGCGGGGGCGGACGGATCGGGCCGGGGTGCGACCGCCGCGCTCAGCCAGGCATAGGCCGTGCGGCGCTGCCGGGCGGGCAGACGGCGCCACAGGTCATGCACGAAGTGGGCAAGGGTCATGCCGGCCGACCGGAGCCGAGAACGGCGTCGAACGCGCCGACGGTGCGCCGCGCCGCCTCCGCCCAGGTGTATTGCGTCGCCGCGCGGGAGCGCCGGTCGCGGTCTTCCGGCGTCTCGCCTACGGAAGCGTCGCAGAGCCTCGCCAGCGCCTGCGACCATGCATCAACGTCCATCGCGTCCACCGTGATCGCGTGTCCGAAAGCGGCTTCTTCCGTTGCGGCTCCACTGGAGACGGCCACCTGCGTTCCGCAGGCTAAGGCCTCGCTGACCGGCATGCCATAGCCCTCGTAAACGGAGGGATAAACAAATCCGGCAGCGGACTGATAAAGGCGCCGCAGCGTCTGCTGGTCGACATAGCCCGTGAGGATGAGCTGCCCGGAGCGCCGCAGGGCTTCGGAGGCGGCCGGCAGGTCGAGGTCTCCCCAGCCGAGCTGGCCCGTCAGCACGAGCGGCCAGCGGGCCCGCGTCGCCTCGGGCAGCCGCGAATAGGCCTGCACCAGCGTCTTGAAGTTCTTGCGCGGCTCCAGCGTGGCGACGCTGAGCAGATAGCGGCCCTTCTGCAGTCCCAGGGGCGCGGGCTCCTCCTGGCCCTGGAGCCCATAGGCCTCGTCGACGGCGGGCGGGACGATGCGGATGCGCTCGGCCGCGACGCCGAGCATGCTCATGACCTCGTCGGCGGAGAACTGCGAGATGGTCACGAAGAGCGGCGCCGTCTCGATGCGGCGCAGGCCCGCCTCGAACCAGCGCACGCGGTCCTTCGGATGCATCTGCGGGAAGCGGACCGGGGACATGTCGTAGATGACCGGGATCGCCTGGCCGCTCAGCTTGGGATCCGGGAAGAAGCCCAGCGCATAGACGAGGTCGAAGGGCCTCGTCCCCTGCGCCGCATCGATGAGGACGTCCGCGCCACGCACCGCCAGATACTTCGCCCGGGCGATCTGGTGGGACAGGCCCCGCGCCGGCTCGGCGGGCTTCAGGTCCTGGCCGACGCCGGGCGCCACCTTTACGGGCCGGAAGCCCTCGACGAAGTCCGCCAGCCTCTTGGCGCGGCGCCCGGTCCAGGCGAAAAGATCGAGGTCCGTCTCCTGCAATTCGGAGAGGCCTCGCGCGATGCCCATCGTGTAGTTGCCGATTCCGGTCAGTGGAAATCGCGTGGCGACGACGTCGATGGCGATTCGAGGGTGGGACATCGGGTTCCGATCGGGTTGGACCACGGGTGTTTACAAAGTCCATCCTGCCCCGCCAACCCTGCAGGGCGCCTTTCTTGACAGCAGGGCGCCTTCTCCTCTTTGCGCTGCGCCGGGCGTCGGCCCTTTCGCACTGCTGTTGCAGGAGAAGGTTTGCCCGGTGTCGGTCGCTTCGTGCGTCGTGTTCGGTCGTGCGCGCGCTCTATACCCGGATGCTCGCCGCCTGGTTCGGACCCCAGACGATCGCCGATGTCCAGTGGCTCAACCGGCTCCTGGTGGAGCTCGATCGGCGCGTCGCCGATCTGGAATCCGACTGGTCCGGCCACGTGTCGCGCATGAAGCGCGAGGTCGACGACGGCGTGACGGCGCTCAACCACCGGCTGGAGCGTGAGGACGGCAGGCTGATCGCCATCGAGGGGAGCACGGCCGAGCTGATGGACCGCGTCGAGCGCGAGTCCGCCCGCGCCCGCCGCGCCTATTCCGACCTGTCCGCCCGCTTCGCGAACCTGAAGGCCGCCATGCGCGACGGCGGCGCGGAGAACGAGACCGCCAAGCCGGCCCCCGAGGCGCAGGACGAGGCGCTCTCGCCGCTGCTGTCACGCTTCTACGCGACCTTCGAGGACCGTTTCCGGGGCTCGCGCGAGGAGATCCGGGACCGGGTCGCGGCCCTATCGCCGGAGGTCCGCGAGACCCTCGATCGCCTCGGCGGCGGACGGGTCGTCGATCTGGGCTGCGGCAGGGCGAGTGGCTGGAGGTCGCCCAGCAGGCCGGATGCGACGTTCTCGGCGTCGACAACAACGAGGCGCAGCTCGGCTCCGCGCGGGAGCGCGGCCTCCCTGTGCTCAGAGCCGACGCCCTGGAGGGGTCGTGCGCCCAGCCGGACGGCTCGGTCGCGGTCGCGACCGCGTTCCACCTCGTCGAGCACCTGCCATTCCCGGTGCTGGTCCGCTTCTGCCTGGAGATTCAGCGCGTGCTCGCGCCCGGCGGCTCGCTGCTCTTCGAGACGCCGAATCCGGAGAACGTGCTCGTCGGCGCGTGGAGCCTCCAACTCGACCCGACGCACCAGAAGCCTTTGCCGCCCGAACTGCTGGAATGCCTCCTGGACACGGTCGGCTTCGAGGCGGCAAGGTGCGGATGCTGCGCCCGCACTCCTGGCGCCAGGGCTATCCGAGCAAGGGCGGGCTGCCGCCCGAGGTCGTCGAACTGCTGTTCGGCCCGCGCGGCTACGCCGTGGTGGCGAGCAAGCCGCGCTGACGTCCGAACGAAAAAACCGGCGCGAGGGGACGCGCCGGGCTGAACCTGCGAGATCGGGCCGGGCCGGTCAGAACCGGAAGCCGCCGCTCTTCAGCCGCCGCGCGTCGGCCTCCGCCATCATGACGACGAGTTCCTCCAGCGAGGTCTGGGGCGCCCAGCCCAGCTTCTCCTTCGCCTTGGACGGGTCCCCGATGAGAAGGTCCACCTCGGCCGGACGGAAGAAGCGCGGGTCCACCGCCACGACAGTCTTGCCTGTGGCCGGGTCGAGCGCCTTCGTGTTCTCCCCTTCGCCTTCCCAGGCGAGCTTGACGCCGAGCGCCTCGGCGGTCAGCTCGACGAAGCGGCGCACCGTCGTGGTCCGGTTGGTGGCGAGCACGAAGTCGTCGGGCGCGTCGGTCTGCAGCATGCGGGCCATGCCGTCCACATAGTCCCCGGCGAAGCCCCAGTCGCGCTTGGCGTCCATGTTGCCGAGCTGCAGGGTCTCGCCGCTGCCCGCCGCGATGCCCGCCATCGTGGAGGTGATCTTGCGGGTGACGAACTCGCGCCCGCGCAGCGGAGATTCGTGGTTGAACAGGATGCCGGAGCAGGCGTGGATGCCGTAGCTCTCGCGGTAGTTCACCGTGATCCAGTGGGCGTAGAGCTTGGCCACCCCGTAGGGGCTGCGCGGATAGAAGGGCGTGTCCTCCTTCTGCGGGACGGCCTGGACCTTGCCGAACATCTCGGAGGTGGACGCCTGGTAGAAACGGATCTTGGGATCCACGATGCGGATCGCCTCAAGGATCTTGGTCACGCCCAGCGCGTCGATCTCGCCCGTGTAGATCGGCTGCTCGAAGGACGTGCCCACGAAGCTTTGCGCCCCGAGATTGTAGATCTCGGCGGGCCTCGCCTTCTCGATGCAGCGCAGGATGTTGCCGAACTCGAAGAGGTCGAATTCCATGAACTCGATCTCGTTCTCGACCCCGAGCTCCGCCAGCCGTCCCCGGTTGACGCTGGCGGACCGCCGATAGGCGCCCACGACCCTGTAGCCCTGCTGCAGGAGACGCTTGGCCAGGTAGGCCCCGTCCTGTCCCGTGATACCCGTCACCAGGGCTGTCTTCGCCATCGAGGCCTCCAAGGTTGCGGCCATCGGCCATGTCTGAGCCGCTGCGATATTTGCACTGGCCCGGCGCGTCAAGTAAGCTTGCAACCTGCGGGCGACGTCATCCCTTCGAGATCAGGCCACGAATTCGCGGATGGGCGAGCTTGTTGGACGCCCCACCGTCATGTGAAATCTGATGAAACTTGTCGTCCTCACGAATGACTTTCCGTACTTCGTCGCGCATCGGCTGCACGTCGCTCAGGCGGCCGCCGCCGCCGGCTGGACCGTGACGGTGATCGGGCCGCAGAGCCAGGCGATTCCTCCGGAGCTGGCGGCCTGCGGGTTCGACATCGCTGTCCTCCCTCTGGTGCGCTCCAAGCTGGATCCGGCGGCGGACCTCAACTATGTCCGCGGCCTCGTAACGGCGCTGGGCCGGATCCGGCCGGATGTCGTCCACGCGATCACGATCAAGCCGGTTCTGCTCGGCGGAATGGCGCTCCAGGCCGCGCGTCTGGCGCTTGGCCGGCGATTCGGCTTCGTCGCGACCATCCCGGGGCTGGGCCTCGTCTTCTCCACGTCCGCGGGCGCCTCGCGCCTGGGACGGCTGCGGCGCCTCGCCGTGGAGGCCCTCTACCGCGCCGCGCTCGCCTATCCGGGCGTGCGGGTGACCTTCGAGACGCAGTCGGATCGCGCCTTCTTCATGGAGCGCTTCGGCCTGCCCGCCGACCGCGCGATCCTGCTGGCCGGGACGGGCGTCGATCTCTCGCGTTTCGTGCCGGGTCGGCCTCCCGCTGCGCCGATGCGGGTGCTGTTCGCGGGGCGGCTCCTCCATTCCAAGGGCGTCGACACCTTCTGCGAGGCGGCCCGGCTCGTCCGTTCGCAGGGCCTCGACGTCAAATGGCTGATCGCCGGATGGCGGGACGGCGGCAGCGCCGACGCGCTCTCCGAGGATGACATCGAGGCGCTTCGCCGAAGCTCCGACGTCACCTTCCTGGGCCATGTGACGGACATGCCCGGCCTGCTGGCCGGCGTGCACGTATTGGCGCTTCCGACCCGCTATCCCGAGGGCGTGCCGCGGATCCTTATCGAGGCGGCGGCCTGCGGCGTGGCGATAGTCGTGCCGGACTTTCCCGGCGCGCGCCGTCTCGTGGACCACGAGGTTTCCGGCCTGCTGATCGACGACGACGCCGGCGCGCCGGCGGGCGGGCCCACGCCCGCCGCCGTCTCGCTGGCGCAGGCCGTCGCCCGGCTGGCCGGCGTCCCTGGACTGCGCGCCCGCCTGGCCGCCGACGCCCAGCGTCGCGTGCTGCGCGACGGCTACGGCGCCCCGGAGATCCAGGCGCGGTTCCTCGAGATCTTCGCCGAGTCGGCTGGCCGTCCCGCCCCGTCGGCGGCCGTCGAAGTCGTCCACCCTGCGCGCGCGCTCGACGTCGCCGCGCCGGCCGAGCGGTCGTGACCATGTCCTCGCGCCAAGACGACGAACGCCAAGACACCGAGCGCCATGAGGACGAGCCCCCCGGCGCCGAGCCCTCCAAGGCCGGCGACCGCGCGTCCGCGTTCGACCGCAAGGCGGCGCTGGCGCTTCTCGGCTCCTGGGTCGCCGTTCTGAAAGGCTGGCGCGACAAGGCGCTGCCCCATGCGGCGACGGCGGCCGGCAAGGCGGCGCAGGCGATCCGGGACGGCTCGCCCATCGCCGCGGCCGCCATCGGCAAGGTCGCGTCGCTGCTGCCGAGCCGGGTCGGGACCGCGGAGCCCGAGCCGCCTCCGCCGGACGATCCGGAGCTCATCGACGTCCTGGCCGGGCTCGACGCCATGCCGCCCGGCCGGCGGGACGACGTCGCCCTGATGGTGCTCGATCTCTGGGAGGCCTTCACCAAGGAGTTCGGCGGCGTCAGCGCCTTCGTCAGCCAGTCCGTCGACGCAAGGCAGGCCTATGTGGCCCGACTGAACGCGTCCGCCGGACGGATGGCCGTGACTCGCGGCACCGAGAAGGAGCATTTCTACTACTCGGTCGTGATCGTGGCGCATTACCTCGACGCCTGGTCCCAGGCCGCCACCGAAGAGGCGCATACCCGCTCCCCGGCGCAGGTCGACCGCCTCGGCGCGCAGTTCACCGCGCTCGTCGAACGCGGCCGCACCATTCGGACGCTCCGTGCGGGCCCCGCCGGGTCGCCCGCGTCGGCTAGGAACTCGTGACCAGGGCGGCCGGAGCCGAATGGCGCTGGTCAGGCTGGAACAAACGGAACTGACCCCCACGAACGTCGTTTCCAGTGCACTCGAACAGGCAAGGAGACGAAGATGGCAACCGATCAGAACTGGCAGGGCGGCGGGTCCAAGGGTGGAGCCGAGAGCGCCTCCGGCGCCGCGGGCTCGGTCAGCGAATTCGCTTCGAAGGCGGCCGACACGGCCCGGCAGGCCGTGAGCCAGGCGAGCGACGCCATCAAGGGCGCGACTCCCAAGGACGCTGCGCGCATCGCCCAGCAGGGCGGCGAGTACGCCTACAACACGGTGACGTCGCATCCGGTCGCGACGGCGGCGCTCGGGGCCTTGGCCGCCTACCTCATCTTCGGCCGCGGGCGCTCGAACGACTACTATCAGCGCGACATCGACAAGCAGTACCGCCGGGCGCGCGACACGGTCAGCGACTACGCCGACCGCGCCCGCAACCAGTGGGGCGGATACGACGTGTCCGACGCCATGTCGGTGGGACGGGACTACGCGTCCCGGATCGGCAACCAGGCCGCTCACGAGCCGCTCGCGGCGGCGGTCGGCGTGGGGCTCCTGGCCTGGATGGTGGGCTCGTTCCTGTCCAGCAACCGCTAAGGCGTCCGGCTCGGAAGACTATCCCAGGGCGGCGGCGACGCCGCCCTGGTTCGTTAAGCGGCCGCTGAAACGCGATCCTGCTTAATTCGGTCGGAACAAATCGCCCCCGGGCGCGTTCCAACCGGTTACGTCACCGGCGCAACGATCAGGGTGGGCGGACGACATGACCGGGGCGCCGGACTCACGACCAGACATCAGCGACGATCAGTATCGTCGACTTGTGGAGGGTGTTAAGGATTACGCCATCTACATGCTTGACCGCAGCGGCGTGGTCCGCAGCTGGAACGCCGGCGCCAAGCGCTTCAAGGGCTACGAGGCCGGCGAGATCATCGGCCGGCATTTTTCCGTGTTCTTCACCGAGGAAGACCGCCTCGCCGGGCTGCCCGAACGCGTGCTCCAGGTCGCGCGCGAGGAGGGCCAGTCCGAACAGGAGGGCTGGCGCATCCGCAAGGACGGCGCGCGGTTCTGGGCGCATGCGATCGTCGACCCCCTCTACGGCGACGACGGCGAGGTGATCGGTTTCGCCAAGGTCACGCGCGACATCAGCGACCGGCTAGCCGCCCGGGAGAAGCTGCGCGAGAGCGAGGAGCGGTTCAAGCTGCTCGTCCAGAGCGTCACCGACTACGCCATCTACATGCTCGACCCGCAGGGCGTCGTGACCAACTGGAACATGGGCGCGGCGCGGCTGAAGGGCTTTCAGGAGCACGAGATCGTCGGGCGCCATTTCTCGACCTTCTACACCGACGAGGACCGCGCCGCCGGCAAGCCCGGGCTGGCGCTCGACATGGCCGCCCGGCATGGGCGCTACGAGCAGGAAGGCTGGCGCGTCCGCAAGGACGGATCCCGCTTCTGGGCGAACGTGGTGATCGATCCGATCCGCAACGACCGGGGCGAGATGCTCGGCTACGCCAAGGTCACCCGCGACATCTCGGAGCGCAAGGCGGCCCAGGAAGAGGTCGAGAGGGCGCGCGCGGAGGCCCACCACGTCCAGAAGATGGCCGCGATCGCGCAACTCGCGTCCGGCATCGCGCATGATTTCAACAATCTTCTGACTGTCGTGATGGGCAATCTCGACCTGCTGAAGCGCGCCCGCGAGGAACGGCGGCCCAGGCTCATCGACGGGGCCCTGCACGCCGTCGAGCAGGCCCGCAAGCTCACCGGCAAACTCCTGGCCTTCAGCCGCAGCCAGCCGATGTTCCCCGACGCCATCGACCTCAACGCCCTCATCGCCGGGATGGACGACATCCTCTCCCAGTCGCTGCGGGGCGACATCCGGCTGGAGTTCGACCTCGCCGACCAGCTCTGGCCCGTCGAGGTGGACGTCTCCCAGATCCAGGTCGCGCTCATCAACCTCGCCGTCAACGCGCGGGACGCGATGCCCCATGGCGGGGCGTTCAGGATCAAGACCGAGAACCTCGTGATGGGTCACGGCCGGCTCAGCCACGCCGTGGCGGTCAGCGTCTCCGATGACGGGGTCGGAATCGACGCCGACTTCCTTCCCCGGGTGTTCGAACCCTTCTTCACCACCAAGGAGGTGGGCCGCGGCGTCGGACTGGGCTTGTCCCAGGTCTACGGCTTCGCCCAGCAGTCGGGCGGAAGCGTGGACATCCGCAGCGAGGTGGGCAGGGGCACGACGGTCACGCTCTATCTTCCCAAGGCGAAAACGGCGGAGAACCCCGCGGCCGGGGAGGCCGCCCGGAGCGGCGAGATCGACGGCCGGGGCCTGAAGATCCTGCTCGTCGAGGACAATCTCCACGTGGCCGAAGTGGCCGCCGCGCTCCTGACGGAACGGGGCCACGCCGTCGAAGCGGCGGTGAACGCCGAGGAGGCCCTTCAATTCCTGGCGCGCGCGCCGGACTTCGACCTCGTCTTCTCGGACCTCGTCATGCCCGGCGAACTGGATGGCCTGGCGCTCGCCCGCCAGGTGCGCTCGACCTGGCCGTCGATGCCGGTCCTGCTCGCGACGGGCTACAGCGACGCGGCGACCCGGGCCAAGGCCGAGGGTTTCGCCTTGATCACCAAGCCCTACCGCCCCGACGCGCTCGCGTCGGCGATCCAGCAGGTCGTCTCGCAGGCGGCCGCCGTCCCCTCCCAGGGGGCCTCCAACGTCGTCGCGCTCGCCCGCCCCGGGGCGTGAACGGCCGCGCCGCCGCTGAACCGACGTTTTCGCTCGATCTTCAGCGCGGCCGTGACTTGGCCTTAGTTCCTGGCATGATGAGCGCCTGGTCGGCTGAGGCGGGGCGATGGGCAGACCTCTCGCGATCCTTCTGGTCGAGGACGAACCGTTCGTGACCCTCACGGTCGCCGAAATGCTTGGCGAGATGGGCCATTCCGTCATCAAGGCGCAGGACGGGGCGGCTGGCCTGGAGGCGTTCGAGCGGCATCCCGGCGTCGATCTCCTCATCACGGATATCGGGCTGCCGCGGATGCGCGGCGACGCGCTGGCGGCGCGATGCCGGGAGACGAGGCCGGACCTGCCCGTCGTCTTCATCACCGGCTATCCGGCGACGGACGAGGTCGAGATGCAGCGCACGGCCTTCGTCGGCAAGCCTTTCCATTCCGCCGAGCTGATCTCCGCCATCCTGGAGATCCGGCCCCTGAAGCCGGGCCAGACCCTGTCGGGGCGACGCGAAGCGATCCGGCGCGTGCTGCGCGATACGCTGGCCACCGTCATGCGCTGACGCTGAGCCGCGCGCCTGCGCTCATGCGCGCCAGGCATTGGAGCCCTGTTTGCGGGAGTCTGCCGAACAAAACGGCCGTCTGGCCGTTCAATCCGCATGATCTCTGAAAATATCAGTCGGATTAAAGCGATGTCGTTGGCGCCCTGGGACGAAAACGCCCGCATCGCCGCGCTTCGTTCCTACGGCATCCTCGATACGCCCCGGGAGCCGGAATTCGACGACCTCGTGAATTTGGCGGCGTCGCTGTTCTCGTGCCCTATCGCGGTCATCACCCTGATCGAGGACAAGCGCCAGTGGTTCAAGGCCGAGGTGGGCCTGGGGATCCGGGAGACCCCGCTCGACGTCTCGATCTGCTCGCACGTGCTGCTGCGCAACGATCCTCTGGTCGTCGACGACCTCGCGGCCGACCCCCGCTTCACCTGCAATCCCCTGGTCACCGGGGCGCCGAACCTCAAATTCTACGCGGGCGTGCCCCTCGCGACGGCCGACGGCGTTCCGCTGGGATCGCTCTGCATCCTCGACTTCAAGTCTCGCACCCTGACCACGGAGCAGGTCGGCGTGCTGCAGGCATTGGCGCGCCAGGCGATGGGACACATCGAGCTGCGCCGCGCCGTCCGGCTGCGCGACGAGGCGCTGGCCGCCGCCGCCGAAGCCGAGAAGCGCCGGGCCCTCCTGATCCGCGAGCTGCACCACCGGGTGCGCAACATGCTGGCGCTCCTCAGCGGCATGCTCACCGTCACGGCCAAATCGCGGGGCGAGGACAAGCCGTTCCGTCGCATCTTCTCGCAGCGGATCGCCTCCCTGTCGGCCACCCATGCGCTGCTGACGGACGACTACTGGCAGACGGCGCGGGTCCAGGCCCTGATCGAGAACGAGATCGCGACGCTGACGCCCGAGCTTCGGCGGCGCTTCTCGATCGAGGGCCCGGCGGTGGACCTGGCCGCGGATCTTGCGGTTCCGCTGGGGATGGCTTTTCATGAGCTCGTCGTCAACGCCGTCGAGCATGGCGGCCTGGCGAAGGGAGAAGGCAAGGTCCATGTCGCCTGGCGCCTCGCAGAGGGCGAGGGCAAGCGCCTCGTCGACGTCGAGTGGCGGGAGGAGGGGGGCTCCGAGGTCGTTCCCCCATCCAAGCGCGGCGTCGGCCTGGAGATGCTCCAGCAGGTGCTCCGGATGCAGGCGAGGGCCGAGACCACGGTCGAGTTCCGTCCCGCCGGGCTCTATTTCCGGATGAGGGCGCCTCTGATCGAGGCGAGACTGGTGCCGAGTTTCGACGATTAGCGGCCGCCGCGTCGGAACGAACAGCCGCCGCGCCGGTTGAGGGGCCTGCCGCGTTCGCCGAAGGCGGACGCCGAACGATGCGTTGAATCCCATGAACCAGGGAGGTTTCAGATGAGCCGCGGCTTTCCATCGATGACGGCGCTCTTGGGTCTGCTGGCGGTCGCCGGCTACCAGAACAGGGACAAGCTGGGCGAGCTCCTCGGAGGCCTGCAGAACCGAGCCGGCCAGGGGGGCATGGGCCAGGGAGGCGCGGACCCGTCCGGGATGGGTCAACCCGGGACGAGCCAGGGCGGAGGTCTCGGCGGGCTGCTCGGCGGCCTCACCGGACAGGGCGGCGGCTTCGGCGGCGGGCAGGGCGGCGGCCTCGGCGGCCTGGGCGGCCTTCTCGGCGGGCTCGGGGGCGCCGGCGTCGGAGGCCTCCTGAGCGGCGGCCTGAGCGACCTGCTGGAGCGCTTCAACCAGAGCGGCCACGGCCAGACGGCCCAGTCCTGGGTCCAGCCGGGGCCGAACCAGCCCATCGCTCCCGACCAGCTGGAGCAGGCGATCGGGCCCGACGTGCTCAGCACGCTGACGCAGCAGACGGGGCTGTCGCGGGAAGAGCTGCTTGCGCGGCTGTCGCGGGAGCTCCCCGAGGCCGTCGACAAATACACGCCCGAAGGACAGCTCCCGCAGGGCTGACCTGGGCCGCATCCTCGAAGCCGCTTCGCCGTTCCGGGCGGGGCGGCTTCGTTGCGCCGGTCGGCGGCGGCGAGGGCGGCGACTGATGTAAGGCCCCTCGACCTCTCCCCGTCATCCCCGGCCGGAGCCGCGGCGGCGGAGGGGAAGGGGATGCAAATCCTCGTGGCCGGCTTCCGGGATCCCCCTCCCGGCGCTCCGCGCCGCCGCCGGATGACGGCGGAGGAGGTTGCCGTTACCGCGTCCGGCAGCCGACGCAACTCAAACGCTTGTCGCCCGTTCCGCTAGGTCGGTGGGATCGGAACGTAGCGGATGGGCGCGGAAGACGGGTCTGCGGAAGACGAGCGCGGCGCGCGCGGCCGTGAGCCGCGCGTTCCTCCTGGACGTCCCGGACCGCGTCCTCTCGCCGTCTGCCTGTTCACCGACAGCCGCGCACCGTCCGGAGTCGGCGAGCACATGCTCACGCTGGTCCGCCATCTGCGCGGGTCCTGCCGGTTCAGCGTCGTCGGCATGCGCAGTCCCGAGAGCCGGCGCCTGCTGCGCCGGGCCGAGGCCCTGGGCTGCGACACGCTGGCCATGCCGCGCTGGGAGCTGCCCGAGAGCTGGGCCGACCTGGGCCGCTTCCTCGCCGCGCAGCGGCCGGACCTCATGCATGTCCATGCCGGCGTCGGCTGGGAGGGGCTGCCTGCCGCCTACGCGGCCCGCTCCGCCGGCGTCCCGGCGATCATCCGCACCGAGCATCTGCCCTATCTGCTCACCGAGGACCGGCACAGGCGCTGGCACGCCGAGCTCCTGCCTCTTCTGCGGGGCCTCGTCTGCGTGTCCGACAGCTCCCGCCGGTCCTACGAGGCCGAGGGAGCGCCGCGGTCGCTGCTGCATGTGATCAGGAACGGGGTGGACTCTTCGCCGCCCGCCGCGAGCCGGGCCGAGACCCGCCGGCGGCTCGGCGTCCCCGACGACGTCCCGCTGCTCCTCACCGTGGCGCGCCTGTCGGCGCAGAAGGGGCACGCGGATCTGCTCGCCGCCGCGCCTCACGTGCTGGCCGCGTGCCCCGATGCGCGCTTCGCCTGGGTCGGCGCGGGTCCGCTGGCGTCGGCCCTGGCGGCGGACATCGAAGCGGCGGGGCTCTCCCACGCGATCTTGCGGCTCGGCCGCAGGGACGACGTGCCCGACCTGATGGCCGCGTCAGACCTCCTCGTCCTGCCCTCCCTGTTCGAAGGCCTGCCGCTGGTCCTGCTCGAGGCCATGGCGGCCGGCCTGCCGGCGCTCGCGACGCGCGTTCCGGGATCGTCCGACGCGGTCCGCGACGGGGAGAACGGCGTCCTGGTTCCGCCGGGCGATCCGCCCGCCCTCGCGGCCGCCATGGTCGCGCTGCTGCGGGATCCGGCGCGCCGCGCGGAGCTGGCCTCGGCCGCCCGCCGGCGCTTCGAGGCCGATTTCACCGCCGCCCGCATGGCGCGCGAGACGCTGGCGCTCTACCGGCGCCTCCTTTCCGACGCGCGCGCCGACGCCCGGCTCGCCCAGACCCCATCCAGCATGGAGACGTTATGACCTGTCGCATCGGGTTCATCGGCGCGGGCGGCATCGCCGGCCGCCACATCGGCAATCTCTCGGGGTTCGACGACGTCCGCATCGTCGCCGTGGCGGACCCGGCCGCCGACAGGGCGGGGGAGGCCGCCGCGCGCTGCGGCGCGCGCGCCTATTCCGACCACCGCGCCATGCTGGACGCCGAGAGGCTGGACGCCTGCTATGTCTGCGTGCCGCCCTTCGCCCACGGCGCGCCCGAGCATGACCTGCTGGACCGCGGCGTCCCGTACTTCATCGAAAAGCCGCTGGCCGCCGACGGCGCCGTCGCCGAGGCGATCGGGGCGCGGGTGGCGGAGGCGGGGCTCGTCACGGCCGTGGGCTACCACTGGCGCTATCTCGACACCACCCAAGAGGCGCGCGAGCGGCTCGCCGCCCGGCCCGCCCGGCTGGTGAACGGCTACTGGCTCGATTCCACGCCGCCCCCGGCCTGGTGGTCCAGGCAGGACCAGTCGGGCGGCCAGATGGTCGAGCAGACGACCCACATCCTGGATCTCGCCCGCCTTCTGGTCGGCCCGGTCGAGGAGGTCTTCGCCTTCGGCGGGCGCACGCCCCGCGCCGACCACCCCGACTGCGACGTCGACGAGGCGTCCACGGCCTCGCTGCGGTTCCGCTCCGGCGCGGTGGGGTCGGTGTCGTCGACCTGCCTGCTGCGCTGGCCGCACCGCATCGGCCTCAACCTGTTCAGCGACGGCATGGCGATCGAGCTCACCGAGTTCGAGATCATGGTCGACGTCGGGGAGGGCCGGCCGGTGCGCGGCGCGCAGGGCGATCCCTTCGTGCGGGAGGACCGCGATTTCGTCGACGCCGTCATGGGCCGCGAAAACCGCATCCGCGCGCCCTACGCCGAGGCGCTGGAGACCCACCGCCTGGCGATCGCCGCGGCGCGGTCCGCGCGGGAGCGGCGCCCCATCGCGCTCGGCCAGGCCACGGCGGCGGAGGTCTCCCATGGCTGAGGATCGCATCATCCGCTCGCTGGGCGTCGAGGCGCCGGGGCGGGCCTACCATTTCAGCTATGGCGACGGGCCCACGCCCGAGGGGTTCTTCAAGGTCGAGACGCTCTATTCCGGCCTGTCGGCCGGCACGGAGCTCACCTTCCTGAAGGGCACCAACCCCTATCTGTCGTCCCGCTGGGAGAGCCAGTACGGCGTCTTCGTGGACGGCGAGCCGAGCGCCAGCTTCCCGGTCCCGTTCCTGGGCTACATGGAGGTGGCCCGCGTCACCGAAAGCCGCGCCGGCGCGCCGCGCGAGGGCGACGTGGTCGCCATGGCGTATGGCCACAAGAGCGGCCACGTGGCGGACGCCGCGCAGGATTTCCATGTGGTCCTGCCGCCCGGCATGGACCCCATGCTCGGCGTCTTCGTCGCCCAGATGGGGCCGATCTGCGCCAACGGGCTCCTGCACGCCGCGGCCGATCTCTACGGCGCGCAGGCGAGGGGCCTCGGCGACGGCGTCGTCGGCCAGCGCGTGCTCGTCATGGGGGCGGGCACGGTCGGCATGCTGACCGCGCTGTTCGCGCGACGCTGCGGGGCGCTCGACGTCCTCTTGGTCGATCCGTCGCCGTTCCGCCGCTCGCGGGCCGAGGCGCTGGGCTTCGCCGCGCTCGACGCGCCGGACGCCTGGATGCACGTGAAGGACCGCTGGTTCCACGGGCCCGCCGAACGCGGCGCCGACGTCGCGTTCCAGTGCCGCGCGACCGGCGGAGCGCTCCACCAGTGCCTCAAGGCGCTTCGCCCGCAGGGAACCGTGATCGACCTCGCCTTCTACCAGGGCGGCTCCGAGGAGGTCCGGCTCGGCGAGGAGTTCCACCACAACGGCCTGGCCATCCGCTGCGCCCAGATCGGCCGGGTCCCGCGCGGCCTTGCGCATGCCTGGAACCGGCGCCGGCTGGCGGCCGAGACGCTCGCCTTGCTGGCGGACGAGGGCGACGCGATCCGCCGCACGCTCATCACCCATGTCGAGACCTTCGACGCGGCGCCGGCCTTCATGGAGCGGCTCGTGGCCGAGAGGCCGGATTTCCTGCAGGTCGTCTTCGAGTTCGGCCGATGAGCGGCGCGCCCGCCCCGTTGCGGCGGCCCACGCGCATCCTCTTCGTATTCGCGTGGCTCGTCGTGGGAGGCGAGGAGACGGAGGTGCGCCTTCTGGCCCGCAACCTCGATCCGCGCCGTTGGCGCATCGACGTGGTCGCCTGCTTCCGCAAGGAGGGCATGCCCGACCAGTCGGTGACCCAGTTGAGGGCGCTCGGCGTCGACGTCGACGAGGCGCCCTACGCGCTCTCCTTCGAGGACACGGTCGCCTATCTGGCCCGCAAGATGGAGGGCTACGACGTCGTGGTCGCCTGCCAGGCCGTCCCGGACGTCGCGCCGGCATTGCGCCTCATGGCCAGGCCGCCGCCTTTAATCGAGCATGGCGGCATCGTCGCCGAGGCGCTGGCCGGCCCGAAGGATCTCACGGCCCGCTATGTCGGGGTCTGCACCAGCATCCGGGAGGCGGCGGCGTCGCGCATGCCGGAGCGCGAGGACCGCACGCTGGAGATCCCCAGCATGGTCGATCTCGGCGAGTTCGATCCCGCCGACCGCGGCCGGGCGCGCGCCGCCATGGGCGAGCCCGGCGACGCCTTCCTGGTCGGCTGGGTCGGGCGGCTCGACCGCAAGAAGCGGGTCGAGGACTTCATCCGGTCGGCGGCGATCGTGGCCCGCGCCGCCGCGTCGGCAAGGTTTTGGGTCGTGGGCGGCCCGGACGCCTTCATGCCCGACTACGCCGATGAGCTCCGGGCGCTTACGGCCGAGCTCGGGCTCTCCGGCCGGCTGCGGTTCCTGGGCGACCGGGCCGACGCGCCCCGGCTGCTGATGTCGCTGGACGCCTTCGTCTGGCTCGCCGAGGGTGAGGGCATGCCCCATGTCGTGGCCGAGGCCGGGGCCGCGAGCCTGCCGGTGGTGGCGACACCGGACAACGGCGTCCTGCAGCAGATCGCCCATGGCGAGACCGGGCTGCTGGTGGGCCGCCGCGATCCCGAAGGGGTGGCGGACGCCGTCCTGCGGCTCCACGCCGACGCCGCCCTGCGGGCGCGGCTGGGCGCCGCCCTGCGCCGCAAGGTCGAGCGGGACTACAGCGTCGAGGCCGTGCTGCCCCGGTGGGAGCGCCTGTTCGACGAGGTGGCGGCGGAAGCCCGCACCTAGAGCATGCTGCGAAAAGGTGGAAACCGGCTTTTCGCGCCAAGGCATGCGATCACCGGGACGCGACAGGGTGCTGTGTTTCCGCCGAAACACAGCACGCTCTAGATCCCGGACCCGCCGGTTTCGCGCCCGGCGACGCGCTTGCGCCATTCCTCCAGCACCGACACGTCCGTCGCCCTCAGGCCCGGCGCGGGCGAGGGCAGGGGCATCCAGCCGGCCAGTTCGCCGTCCGCATAGGCGACGGGGCAGTCATGCTCCGAATCGGCCGCCATCCAGCATTCGCCGCCTGGCTTCAGCTTGCCCCAGCGCGCCACGTCGACTTCGGCCGGGCCCTGCTCGGACGCTCGCAGCATCACCAGCACCCGGGAGCCGTCCCGCGGCGCCTCGGCCATCGACCGCCACTCGCCATAGGAGCGTTCAGCCATGTCGACCTCCTGATCGTTTCCCGCCGAACGATGCCCGGCGGCGCCGGCGAGCGCAAGCCGGCCCGCTCACGGCGCGGGCGGGGGACGGGCGCTGCGGCGTTCGTCCGGCTCCACCACGACGTTCGGACCCGGCGCCTCCGGCGATGTCGCGTCGAGCGCGGTGGCGAGCCCGCCCTCGGCGACGGCGCGGGCGGTGGCCTGCGGGGTCGCGCCGCTCACCCGCGTGGTCGGCGCCTCGGGCGGCTGCGGCTCCTGCTCTTGCCGGTTGGAGCGCACGACCGCCGGCGTATCCTCGCCGACGAGTCCGAGCTTGACCGCCTGCTCGGCCATGGCGACGCTGTCGGAGGCGAGCAGCAGCGTGCTCCCGGCCTGGCTCACCGCCATGGCGAGGCGCTCCATGTCCCGCACCCTGGCGGGATCGTGCGACACGTCGCGGATGAACACGCCGAGCACGCGCCCGGGATTCTCCTCCACGATCCTGCGGTAGATCTCCGGGTCGTGCTGCCCGCTGTCGCCGATCAGCACGAAGGGCAGCGCGTCGTAGAGCGCCAGCATGCGCCGGATCAGGTCTTCCTTGTGGCTGCGCGCCTCGCGCGGCAGCGGCGAAGTCCAGCTGACGCCCCATTCGCGCAGGAACAGGATGGGCCCGACCGGGATGCGATGGATCTGGAAGAACTCCTCCAGCACCTCGTAGGTGCCCCAGGGCGCGCGCGAGACATAGAGCATCGGGTTGCCGTCGCGCCCGCTCAGTCCCCCATGCAGGGCCTGGTACAGCGCCGCGACCCCCGGGAAGGCGATCCGGCTCTCGGCGTCCTCGACGAACAGGCGCCACAGCATCACCAGCCTGTTGGCGATCCCGGTCTCAACGACGGTGTCGTCGATGTCGCTGATCACCACGAAGCGGCAGCGGTCCGGCGGGATGAACACGGAGGCCTTCGCGGCGACCCGGGGCTCCTCCAGCTCCAGGTCCACCTCGTGCCAGCTCCGGTCCGGGGCGGGCGGCGCGGCCAGGCGCAGATGGATCCTGAAATAGCCGTCGCGGTCGGTCGTAACCCTCTCCTGCGCGCCGCAGAACCGGGCCGTCACCGCGGCGCCTTCCACCGCTCCTCGCGTGATGCGGCGCAGCACGTTGCGGATCTGCCCCGGGACGCCGCCGCGCCGGTCCTGGCGCGCCTCGTCGGACTGGCGGAACACGCGCCCGATCAGGAAGACCTCGCTGCGCGAGCCGTAGCCCCGGTAGGGCAGGAGCGCGACGCCGCCGCGGCCCTGCGCGCGGGCGACCGGGCGCGCCACCGCGGCCAGCAGCCGGCGCGCCGACCGCCCCATGGCGGCGAGGATGGCGGCCGGGCTCCTCACGTCCCGGCTCCGATGGCGCAAGGCTCAGGCATCGATCACGCTCCGATGATGTGGCCGATCGGCTTCAGCGGCTCGACCCGGTCCGCCACGATCTTCAGGATGGCCAGCAGCGGCACGGCCAGGAACGCGCCCGGGATGCCCCACACGGAATGCCAGAAGAACAGCGACCCGATCACCAGCACCGGGTTCAGCGTGAACCGCCGCGCCAGCAGCATCGGCGTGACCGTCTCACCCTCGACGACATGGATCAGGAGATAGGCCCCGGCCGGGAGCAGCGCATACCAGGGCCAGTCGAAACTCAGCACGCCGGCGGCGAAGAAGATCGCGATGCCGGCCATCGGGCCCAGGATGGGGATGTAGTTGAGCAGGAAGGCGGCCGCTCCCCACAGCAGCGGCGTCCCGAGGCCGCAGGCCCACATGGCCAGACCCGTGGCGACGCCCACGAGGGCGTTCATCATCGTGATGGTCAGCAGATAGCCGGTGATGTTGGTCTCGATCTCGCTGGCGATCTCGACCGCCTGGCGCTTGTCGGAAAAGCTCGGCAGCACCTCCACGAAGCCGCGCAGGAGGCGGTCGCCCGAGGCCAGCAGGAAGAACAGCAGCACCATCGTGGTGAAGAACCGCCCCAGCATGTTCGCCGTCCCGGTGGCCAGGTGCCCGGCGATGCCGGAGCCCTGGCTCACCGTGACGGACTGCCCTTCGGCCGCCCCCGGCCCGGCGTTCGACGTGACGTGCTCGAACTCCTTCAGGGCGTTCTGGATGAAGTCCAGCGGCTGGCGCAGCACGGCCAGCTTCTCCTGCAGGATCGGCAAGGTCTGCGGCAACCGCTCGATCCAGCCCGAGGCCGGCAGCGAGATGGCGAAGGCCACGACCCCGATCGCGCCGAAGACGACGAGGATCAGCAGCAGCGCCGCCAGCGACTGGGGGACCCGCATGCGCTCGTGCAGGAGCCGCATCGCCGGCCCGAGCAGCAGCTTCAGCACGATCGCCAGAGCGATCGGCAGGATGATCTCCCTGGCGAAGTAGAGCGTGTAGACCACCGCCAGGATGGTCAGGATCAGCACGCCCCAGGAGCGGACGCCCTGCGGCGCCGCCTCGCCCCGGGCCACCGCCTTGCGGGCCTCGCGGGTCTCCGCCGCGAGGGACTTTTCGTTCCTGGCCGACGGCGCGACCGCGCCTTGTTCTCTTGTGACCGCCACTGACCGTCTCCCATCCTGGACTCTCTAACGAGGGAGGGCGGTCGTTCGCTCCCCGCCTCGGACGGAAGGGACGGAGCCGCGTCCGCGGCGCGCCCTGACCCGGCTCACTCCTGCGGCGACGCTTCAGCCCGCGACGCTCGGCCGCGCGGGCCGGTCCCCAGGGATCCGGGACGGGAGCGCTGGCCAATCTGGCGTTTGATGAGGTATAGACCCCCCACATCTTGCGGGGACGGCGTCGGGCGTCGTCGCCGGATGCACGTCTCGTCCCGAAGACCGCACCGAACCGAGCCACATCGCCCTCCTGGGCCGGAGATAGCACCGATGTCCATCAGCCACGCGCGCCAGAGCCACATGTCGAACAGCTTCTTCGCCGCATCGCTCGCGGATCGCGACCCGGAGATCGCCGACGCCATCGGCAAGGAACTTGGTCGCCAGCGGGACGAGATCGAATTGATCGCGTCGGAGAACATCGTCTCGCGCGCCGTGCTCGAGGCGCAGGGCTCGGTGATGACCAACAAGTACGCCGAGGGCTATCCGGGCCGGCGCTACTATGGCGGCTGCCAGTTCGTCGACGTCGCCGAGACCCTCGCCATCCAGCGCGCCACGCGCCTGTTCGGCTGCCGGTTCGCCAACGTCCAGCCGAATTCCGGCTCGCAGGCCAACCAGGCGGTGTTCCTGGCGCTGATGAAGCCGGGCGACACCTTCATGGGGCTCGATCTCGCGGCGGGCGGCCATCTCACCCACGGGGCGGCGCCCAACATGTCCGGCAAGTGGTTCAAGGTGGTCAGCTACGGCGTCCGTCGCGAGGACCAGATGGTCGACATGGACGCCGTCGAGCGCCTGGCGCGCGAGCACAAGCCCAAGATCATCATCGCCGGCGGCTCGGGCTACTCCCGCCACTGGGACTTCGCCCGCTTCCGCGAGATCTGCGATGCGGTCGGGGCCTATTTCATGGTCGACATCGCCCATTTCGCGGGCCTCGTCGCCGGCGGCGCGCATCCGTCGCCATTCCCGCACGCGCACGTCGTCACCTCCACGACGCACAAGACGCTGCGCGGCCCGCGCGGCGGCCTCATCCTCACCGACGACGAGGAGCTGGCCAAGAAGATGAACTCGGCCGTGTTCCCCGGCCTGCAGGGCGGCCCGCTGATGCACGTCATCGCCGCCAAGGCGGTGGCCTTCAACGAAGCCCTGGCGCCTGAGTTCAAGCTCTACGCCCACGCCGTGGTCGACAACGCCAAGGTGCTGTCCGACACCGTGAAGGCGGCCGGCTACGACATCGTGACGGGCGGCACCGACAACCACCTGATGCTGGTGGACCTCAGGCCCAAGAGCGTCACCGGCAAGGCCGCCGAAGCCTCGCTCGGGCGCGCCCACATCACCTGCAACAAGAACGGCGTGCCGTTCGACACCGCAAAGCCCACCATCACCTCCGGCGTCCGGCTGGGGACCCCGGCCGCGACGTCTCGCGGCTTAGGCGTCGCCGAGTTCAAGCGCGTCGGCGAGCTGGTGGTCGAGACGCTCGACGGTTTGGCTAAGAACGGCGAGGAGAACAACGCCGGCGTGGAGGAGGCCGTGAAGGCCAAGGTCGCCGAGCTGACGCGGCGCTTCCCGATCTACGGCTGAGCCTCGCTGTTCGCCGTCATCCCCGGCGGGCGCGAAGCGCCGGGAAGGGGATCCGGACGGCGTAACTCATGCCCCCTCGTCCTGAGGAGCCGCGCAGCGGCGTCTCGAAGGACGAGGGGATCCAGGATGCTCATGCGGCCGAGCGCGCCGGAGCCCTCAGGCGCCACGTGAAACAGGTCAGGACACAAAGCCCGTGCGCTGCCCCTATTGCTCCAGCCTCGACACGCAGGTGAAGGATTCCCGCCCGACGGACGACAGCTCCGCAATCCGGCGGCGGCGCGTCTGCCCGGACTGCGGCGGCCGCTTCACCACCTTCGAGCGCGTCCAGCTGCGCGAGCTGATGGTGGTCAAGCGCTCCGGCCGCCGCATCCCGTTCGACCGCGACAAGCTGGTGAGGTCCATCGAGATCGCGCTGCGCAAGCGCCCTGTCGATCCCGATCGGGTCGAGCGCATGATCAACGGCATCGTCCGGCAGCTCGAGAGCCTCGGCGACGGCGAGGTCACCACCGCGGTGATCGGCGAACTCGTCATGGAGGGCCTGAAGGCGCTCGACGACGTGGCCTATGTGCGTTTCGCGTCGGTTTACCGCAATTTCCGCGAGGCCAAGGACTTCGAGGAGCTGCTCGGCGAGCTCACGAGCCCGGACGACGACGGCGCGCCGCCGCCGGCCCGGCGGCCCAAGGCGGGAGCGCGCGAGGCGTCATGACCGCGCCAGCAGGCCGGCCGCGGGCGAGGAGCCCGGGCGAGGCCTTCCCTCCCGACGACGTCGCCACCATGCGCATCGCGCTGGCGCTGGCGCGGCGCGGGCTGGGGAACACCTGGCCCAATCCGGCGGTGGGAGCCGTGGTCTGGACGCCTGGCCCGGACGGCCCCGTGATCCTCGGCCGGGGCTGGACCCAGCCGGGCGGCAGGCCTCACGCCGAGCCCGTTGCGCTGGCGCAGGCCGGGGCGGCGGCGCGCGGCGCGACCCTGACGGTGACGCTGGAGCCGTGCTCCCATTTCGGCAAGACGGCCCCGTGCAGCCACGCCATCCTCGACGCCGGGATCGCCCGCGTGGTCTCCGCCATCGAGGATCCCGACCCGCGGGTCAACGGGCGCGGCCATATCCTGATGCGCGCCCACGGCGTGACGGTGAGCGTCGGCGTCCTCGCCGGCGAGGCGCGGTGGGCCAATCGCGGCTTCATCAAGCGCATCGTCGAGGGCCGCCCCATGGTCACCCTCAAGCTCGCCCGGACGGCCGACGGCTACGCCGCCGCCTGCGCCGGACCGCGCCTGATGATCACCGGCGCCGAGGCGGCCGCGCGCGTCCACCTCATGCGCGCCCAGCACGACGTCGTGCTGGTGGGGGTCGGGACCGTGCTGGCCGACGACCCGCTCCTGACCTGCCGCCTGCCGGGCCTCGAGCATCGCTCCCCCGTGCGCGTCGTGCTCGACACGGCCCTGCGGACGCCGCCCGGCGCCAGGATCGTGGCGACCGCCCGGGAGGTCCCGACCTGGATCGTCGCCGCGCCGGACGCGCCGGGCGCGGCCGAGGCCGCGCTGGCGCAGGCGGGCGCCGTCGTCATCCGGGTCCCGCGGGCGCCGGACGGCGCGGGGCTGGACCTGCTCGCCGCGCTCGCGGCCCTGGCGGCGCGGGGCGTCACGCGGGCGTTCTGCGAGGGCGGACCCCGCCTGGCCGAGGCGCTCGCCTTGGCCGGGCAGGTCGACGCCGTCGAAATCCTCACCGGGCCCGACAGGCTCGGCCGGCCCGGCCTGCCGGCGATCGGCCCGGCGCTGGCCCAAATCATCGAACGCGATCCCCATATGGAGCGGGGCGATGCCGTCCCGCTCGGTCGCGATGCGTGGCGTAGCTACGCCAGGAGGCGCTGATGTTCACCGGAATCGTGACGGATGTGGGCGAGCTCGTCCGCGTCGAGGACCACCAGGGCGCGCTGCGCCGCCTCACCATCCACTCCGCCTATGAGGCGGCGGGCATCGATCTGGGCGCGTCGATCGCCTGTTCGGGTCCCTGCCTCACCGTCACCGGGATGGGTCCCCGGCCGGAGGGCGGCTCCTGGTTCACCGTCGACGCCGCGGCCGAGACGCTGGCCCGCACGACAGTGGGCGGCTGGCGCGCGGGGCGGCCCATCAACCTGGAGCGCTCGCTGCGGATCGGCGACGAGCTCGGCGGGCATCTCGTCTCCGGCCATGTCGACGGCGTGGCGGAGGTCGTGGCCCGCGACGACGTGACGGCCGACGAGGGCGCGGGCGGCGCCTGGGGCCCCACGGCCCGGTTCACCATCCGCGCGCCGGCCGGCTTGGCGAAGTTCATCGCCGAGAAGGGCTCGGTGGCCCTCGACGGCGTGTCCCTCACGGTCAACAGCGTCGAGAGCGACCTCTTCACCGTGTTCCTGATTCCGCACACGCTTCAGGTGACCACGCTGGGCGCGCTCAAGGCCGGCGACCGGCTCAACCTGGAGGTCGACCAGATGGCCCGCTACGCGGCGCGGCTTGCGGAAGCGCGCGAGCAGGGCTACTGACAGCCTCCTCCGCTCAACCCACCGAGACCCGCCATGGCCGCCCCCCGTTTCGCCAGCGCCACCCGTGATGGCGCGCCCACGAAGGGCCGCCTGCTGATCGTCGAGGCCCGTTTCTACGACGACCTCGCCGACGAGCTTCTGGCGGGCGCCAAGGGGGTCGGCGCGGCCGAGGAGATGGACGTCACGGTCCTCACCGTCCCGGGCGCGCTGGAGATCCCATCCGCCATCGCGATCGCGCTCGACGCGGCGGAGGCGGCCGGGACGCCCTTCGACGCGGTCGTGGCGCTCGGTTGCGTCATCCGCGGCGAGACCGGCCATTACGACATCGTGGCGGGCGAGAGCTCGCGGGCCCTGATGGACCTGTCCGTCGACCGGCGCATTCCGTTCGGCAACGGCATCCTGACGGTGGAGAACGACGAACAGGCCTGGGCCCGCGCCCGGGTTTCGGACATGAACAAGGGCGGCGGCGCGGCCGAGGCTGCGCTGGCGGTCCTGCGCATCAAGCGCCGCCTCGCGGCTGGAAGGATCTGATCGGAATGGCCAAGGGCGAAAAACGCTCCGCGGCCCGGCTCGCCGCCGTGCAGACGCTCTACGAGATGGAGCTGTCGGGCAAGGGCGTGCTGGACGCCGTCGCGCAGTTCGAGGCCCACTGGATGGGCCGCGAAGTCGAGGACATGGAGTTCAAGCCGGCCGAGGTGGGGTTCTTCCGCGACCTCGTGTCCGGCGTCGTCCAGGAGCAGCGGCTCATCGACCAGAAGGTGGACGCCGCGCTCGCCAAGGGCTGGCCGCTGAAGCGCATCGAGGCGGTGCTGCGCGCCATCCTGCGCGCCGGCGCCTATGAGCTGATCCGGCGCGCCGACGTGCCTGCGCGCGTCGCCATCACCGAATATGTCGACGTGGCGAACGCCTTCTATGACGGCGAGGAATCCGGCATGGTCAACGCCGTGCTCGACGCCATCGCCCGCGACGTCCGCGGAGACGAACTGACCAAGCAGCGGGCCCGCTAGGCCAGCCGGACCCGGTGGCGGGCCCGGGAATGTGGAGGCTGGCGATTTCGACCCCATCACGGCCTTCCGAGGACGACCTCATCGCGCGCTATTTCCGGCCCATGGCCGGGGAGGGGGGCATGGCCCTCCTCGACGACGCGGCGCGCCTGCCGGGCGAGGCGGGGCGCGATCTCGTGCTCAAGGTGGACGCCATCGTGGCCGGGGTGCACTTCTTCCCGGACGATCCGCCGGAGGCGATCGCCTGGAAGGCGCTGGCCGTGAACCTCTCCGACCTGGCGGCCAAGGGCGCCGCGCCGCGGGGCTTCCTGCTGGCGCTGGCGCTGCCCCCGGACTGGACCGAAGAGTGGCTGGCCGCCTTCAGCCGCGGCCTGAACGACGGCGCCGTCGCCACGGGCTGCCCGCTCCTGGGCGGCGACACGGTGAAGACCCCCGGACCGCTGACGATCTCCGTCACGGCCCTGGGCTCCGTCCCGGCGGGGCGCATGCCGGTGCGCATGGCGGCGCGCGAGGGCGACGCGATCTTGGTCTCCGGCACGGTCGGCGACGCCGCGCTCGGCCTGGCGCTGCGGCTCGACGGCGCCCAGCCCTGGGCCGACGCGCTCGATCCCGGCCAGCGGGCGCATCTCCTCGACCGCTATTTGCGGCCGCAGCCGCGGCTGGCGCTCGCCCCGGCGCTGCTCGCTCATGCGCGGGCCAGCATGGACGTCTCGGACGGGCTCGTCGGCGACCTGCGCAAGCTGCTGGCCGCCTCGAACCTCGGCGGAACGCTGGAGCTCGACGGCGTGCCGCTCTCGGCCGCCGCCGCCGCCGCCGTCGCGCGCGAACCCTCGCTCCTGGAGCGCGCCGCGACCGGCGGCGACGACTATGAAGTGCTCTGCACCGTCGGCCCGGCCGACCTCGCGGAATTCCAGTCCCGCTGCGCCTCTCTGGGCGTCCCCATGACCCTTATCGGGTCCGTGGGCGCGGCCGGACAGCCCTTCCAGGTGCGCCGCGGCGGCGAGCCGATTGCGATCCCCCGTGGTTCATTCAGCCATTTTTGAGGGTTCGTCATGCATGCCCCGCTCGTGAACGACCGGCTGGCCCGGCGCAACGCCGTGCTGCTCGCCGTGGCGCAGGCGCTGGCGGGCGCCAACTCCACGGTCGTCTTCGCCACCGGGGCGATCGTGGGCGCGCAGCTGGCCCCGGACCCCGCCTGGGCGACCACCCCCATCTCCATCCTGGTGCTCGGGATGGCCTTCGGCACCCTGCCCATGGGGGCGATCGCGCGGCGCTGGGGCCGCCGGGCGGCCTTCTTCGTCGGCGCCGCGGCGGGCTGCCTGACGGGCCTCTGCGGCTGCGTGGCCATCCTGAAGAGCTCCTTCGCGCTCTTCCTGCTCGCCACCTTCTTCGGCGGCCTCTACGCCGCCGTGGCGCTGTCCTACCGCTTCGCCGCCGCCGACACGGCCAGCGCGGCCTTCAGGCCGCGCGCCATCGCCTATGTGATGGGCGGCGGCCTGGCCGCCGGCGTGCTGGGGCCGCAGCTCATCCAGTTCACCATGGACGTCTGGCCGCCCTATCTGTTCGCCGCCACCTACCTGGCCCAGGCCGCCGTGGCGCTGGTCGCCATGGGCGTGCTCTTCTTCGTGCGGATTCCCTTCCCGCCCGTCACGGCCGCCGGCGGGGGGCGCCCGCTGCTCGAGATCATGCGCAAGCCCGCCTTCATCACCGCCGCGCTCTGCGGCGTGGTGAGCTACGCGCTGATGAACCTCGTCATGACCTCCGCGCCGCTGGCCATGCGCATGTGCGGCCACGCCATCGGCGACTCAAATCTCGCCATCCAGTGGCACGTCATCGCCATGTATGGACCGAGCTTCTTCACCGGCTCGCTGATTGCGCGATTCGGCGCCCCGCGCATCATCGTGGCCGGCCTCGTCATGATCGCCGTCGCGGGGCTCATCGACCTGTCGGGCGTCACCGTGGCGCATTTCTGGGCCGGGCTGATCGTGCTGGGCCTCGGCTGGAACTTCGGCTTCATCGGCGCCACGGCGCTGGTGGCCGAGACCTGCGCCCCCGAAGAGCGGACGCGGGTGCAGTCGATGAACGACTTCCTGGTGTTCGGCACGATGGCGGTGGGGTCGTTCTCCTCCGGCCACATCCTGGCGACGGCCGGATGGAGCGCGGTCAACCTGGTTGTGTTCCCGCCCGTGGCGCTCGCGCTGCTGGTGCTGCTGTGGCGCCTGTGGACGCGGACGCGGACGGCGTGAGCGGTCCCGCCGCGACCGCTGAAAATAATCCCTGAAATGCGGGTTTCCTGCGAAAGTCTGTTTGCGTCCGACGTTCGATTTTGCCACGCTTGCGCCGCCTCGCGTGGTGAGGCGCGGTCAGAATAACGGTTCGTCAGCCACGAGGCGTGTCAGAGCCGCACCGCTGGGAACTGCAAGGACGGCACAATGACTTTAGCGTTGATCATCATTGGCGGCCTGTTGTCGGTCGCCTATGGCGTGTGGGCGAGCGCGGACGTGAACCGACGCGACGCAGGCACGCAACGGATGCAGGAGATCGCGTCCGCCATCCGCGAAGGAGCGCAAGCCTATCTGAAGCGGCAATATACGACGATCGGCATGGTCGGCGTGGTGCTGTTCGCCATCATCGTCTGGCTGCTGGGCCTCAAGGTGGGCGTCGGCTTCCTTATCGGCGCGGTGCTGTCCGGCGCGGCCGGCTTCATCGGCATGAACGTGTCCGTCCGGGCCAATGTGCGCACCGCGCAGGCGGCCTCGATCTCGCTGGCGGCCGGCCTCGACGTCGCCTTCAAGGCGGGCGCGGTCACCGGCATGCTGGTCGCGGGCCTCGCGCTGCTCGGCGTCGCCGTCTACTACGTCATCCTCACCGGTCCGATGGGCCTGTCCATCACCAACCCGGCCGAGTTGCGCGTCATCATCGATTCGCTCGTCGCGCTCGGCTTCGGCGCCTCTCTGATCTCGATCTTCGCCCGTCTCGGCGGCGGCATCTTCACCAAGGGCGCCGATGTCGGCGCGGACCTCGTGGGCAAGGTCGAGGCCGGCATTCCCGAGGACGACCCGCGCAACCCCGCCACCATCGCGGACAATGTCGGCGACAATGTCGGCGACTGCGCCGGCATGGCGGCCGACCTGTTCGAAACCTATGCGGTGACCGTGGTCGCCACGATGGTGCTGGCCGCCATCTTCTTCGCCGGCCAGCCCGTGCTCAGCGCGGCGATCAACTACCCGCTCGCGATCTGCGCCGTCTGCATCGTGACGTCGATCGTCGGCACCTTCTTCGTCAAGCTCGGCAGCAACAACTCCATCATGGGCGCGCTCTACAAGGGCCTGTGGGTGAGCACGCTGCTGTCCGTGGTCGGGCTGGCCATCGCCACCTGGGGCACGGTGGGCTTCGGCGACATCGGCGTCGTCAAGGCCATGGGCGGCGACATCACCGTCAACGGCACGCGCCTGCTGATCTGCGGCGTCGTCGGCCTCGTCGTCACCGGCCTCATCGTCTGGATCACCGAGTACTACACCGGCACGGGCAAGCGGCCCGTGGTTTCGATCGCCCAGGCGTCGGTCACCGGCCACGGCACCAACGTGATCCAGGGCCTCGCGGTGTCGCTCGAATCGACCGCGCTGCCCGCCATCGTCATCGTCGGCGGCATCATCAGCACCTTCCAGCTCGCCGGCCTCTACGGCACCGCCATCGCGGTGACGACCATGCTCGGCCTCGCCGGCATGATCGTGGCGCTGGACGCCTTCGGGCCCGTCACCGACAACGCCGGCGGCATCGCCGAGATGGCCGGCCTGCCCAAGGAGGTCCGTCACTCCACCGACGCGCTCGACGCGGTGGGCAACACCACCAAGGCGGTGACGAAGGGCTACGCCATCGGCTCGGCCGGCCTCGGCGCGCTGGTGCTGTTCGCCGCCTACAGCTACGACCTGCAATACTTCACCAACGAGGCCAACAGGGCCGGATCGACGCTGTTCCCGTATTTCAAGGGCGTGGCGAACGTCTCGTTCGACCTCTCCAACCCCTATGTGGTGGCCGGCCTGATCTTCGGCGGACTCATCCCCTACCTGTTCGGCGGCATCGCCATGACGGCCGTCGGCCGCGCGGCGGGCTCCGTGGTGGAGGAGGTGCGCCGGCAGTTCAAGGAAAAGCCCGGCATCATGGCCGGCACCGACCGCCCGGACTATGGCCGCGCCGTGGACATGCTCACCAAGGCCGCCATCAAGGAGATGATCATCCCCTCGCTGCTGCCGGTGCTGGCGCCGCTCGTCGCCTATTTCGGCGTGCTGCTGATCTCCGGCTCCAAGGCCTCGGCCTTCGCGGCGCTGGGCGCCTCGCTCCTGGGCGTCATCGTCAACGGCCTCTTCGTCGCCATCTCGATGACCTCGGGCGGCGGCGCCTGGGACAACGCCAAGAAGTCCTTCGAGGACGGCTTCATCGACAAGGACGGCGTCAAGCACCTGAAGGGCGGCGACGCCCACAAGGCGTCGGTGACGGGCGATACCGTCGGCGATCCCTACAAGGACACCGCCGGCCCGGCCGTGAACCCGGCCATCAAGATCACCAACATCGTGGCCCTGCTGCTGCTGGCGATCCTGGCGCATATCGGCGCCGCGTGAAATCGACCGCCGCCGCGCTCCGTCGCGGCGGCGTTCTGATGGCCTGACCTGGTTCCTCTCAACGCCCCTCATCCTGAGGAGCAGGCCCCCTTGGGCCTGCGTCTCGCAGGACGAGGGATTGCTGGGTGCGGGAGCGCCAGGTTCCGAAGCCAGGCCAACAAAAAAGCCCGCGGTCCGCCGCGGGCTTCGTCGTTTCCGGCCGGGATCTCCGGCCGGGCAGGGCGCTTGGACCGTGCGGTCAGATCACGCCCTGGCCGGTGGCGCGCAGCAGCTGGCGCACGACCGAGAGCTCGTTGCCGCCCGTCGGCGTCGTGCGGCTGATGAAGTCGAACGGCACGCCGTCCTGCAGGCCGTAGGAGGCGATCTTCTCGACCTTCATGGACTTGTTGAAATTGATCGCCAGCACGCGCTGGTCGATCACGGTCGGCTCCATGAACTGCAGCGTCCGGGTGGTCTTCTGGCTGATGTAGTACCAGGTCTGGTTGCCGACGGTGGACACCGTGGAGGGGGTTCCCATCGCGCTGAGCACCTTCTGCGCGTCCGTGCCGACCCGCACCTCGCTCAGGAGCTTCTCGTCGAGCATGTAGCCGCGGGTCTGCGGCTCGGTGTTGCAGGCGGACAAGCCGGCGCCGAGCGCCACGGCCAGCGCCAGGCGCATGGTCCACCGCCGGGCGGAGCTGTGTCTGGCGACGGAGCTGTCCGACGTCTTGCGACGCACCATGTGTAGACTCCCAGAATGCCGCCCACTTGGGCCGAAAGAGGAGGGCCGGTCGTTGAACGACGATTTCTCTTGCCGGGACCGGCACGGATGCCGTAACCCGCGTCCAATGGAATTGCAAGGAGCGCCGCGGCGGCCCCGGAAGCATCTCGGCTTCCTTCCCGGACGGGACGTGCGAGCATGATTTTCAGCCTGTTCAAGCGCCGGGACGCCAACGCCGAGCTGGTCGGCCGCCTGCACGAGGCGGTGGCGAACGCCGCCCGCGCGCCGGCCTTCTACCGGGATCTCCACGTGCCCGACACGGTCGAGGGCCGCTTCGACATGATGGTGTTGCACGCCTTCCTGACCCTGCGGCGGCTGAAGGCCTTGCCGCCGCCGGCCGAGGATCTGGCCCAGGATCTCGTCGACGCCGTGTTCAAGGGCTTCGACCACGCCCTGCGCGAGCTGGGCGTCGGCGACGTCGTCGTCCCCAAGCGCATGAAGACGATGGCCGGCGCGTTCTTCGGCCGCGCCAAGGCCTATGAGCTGGCCCTGGGCGGCGGCGAGCCCCTGGCGGACGCCGTCCTGCGCAACGTCTACGCCCAGGCGCCCGAGAGGCGCGCCGACGCCGACCGGCTGGCGGCCTACCTGATCGAGGCCGTCCGGCGCTTCGAGGCCGTCGGCTTCGACGACATCGCGGCCGCGAGGCTGCCCTTTCCGGATCCCGACGCGTTCTGCGCGACGGCGTCCGTCACCCCGACCGCATGAGGGCCGCGCCATGAAGACCCCGCGCGACAAGGACCACGATCGACATGCCCGGCGCGAGTCGGCCGCCGCCGCGCCGCACGGCGCCCCGCCGACGCTGTCGCGCACCATCGACGTCGCCTCGGGCCTGGGCGCGGGCGCCGACGTCGCGGTCGAGGCCAGCGAGGCCGAGCGCGCGGCGCTCGCCAGGGAGTTCAAGATCGACGGGATCGATCGGCTGACGGGCCGGTTCCGGGTGACGCCCAAGGGGCGCACCGTCCATGTCAGGGGCGAGGTGACCGGCGACGTGCGCCAGACCTGCGTGGTCACCCTGGAGGAGTTCTCCTCGCGGGTGGTGGAGGAGGTCGACCTCGACTTCGCCGAGGACGCGCCGGTGGGCCGCGAGCAGGAGGCCGACGAGAACGTCTCCTCCGAGCTCATCGACGCCCCGGACCCGATCATCAACGGAAAAATCGACCTCGGCGCCATCACGGCCGAGTTCCTGGCGCTCGGCCTCGATCCCTATCCGCGCAAGCCCGGCGTCGAGGGTTTCGCCCATATCGAAAGCGAAGATCCCGAAGAGTCTCCGTTTGCGGCGCTCGGCCGCCTCAAGGGCGACGAAAAGTCGTGAGACCCACGCCTTCGGCGTCCGCCGCCGGGGCCGGTTTTCCTCCTGTTCATCAGGATAAAACCCGGTTGCCTCGAGCGGCCGCTTCGTTATTGTCCGCCGTCCGCACGAGCCCGTGTGCGGCCGTTTGCGTGACCACTTGAATGGGCCGGCCTGGGAATCCATGACACGCAACGTGAGGATCGCGCTCGACGCCATGGGAGGGGACCACGGCCCCTCGGTGGTCATCCCCGGCGCCGCGCTGGCGCTCGTCAGGCATCCCGACGCGACCTTCATCATTCACGGCAAGGAGGCGGAGTGCCTGCCCGTGCTGGAGCGGCATCCGGCCCTGAAGGCCGTGACCACGTTCCACCACTCCGACGTCGCGATCCGCATGGACGACAAGCCCAGCCAGGCGCTGCGGCAGGGCCGTTACAAGTCGTCGATGTGGCGCGCCATCGACTCGGTGAAGAAGGGCGAGGCCGACGTCGCCGTGTCGGCCGGCAACACCGGCGCGCTGATGGTGATGTCGAAGTTCTGCCTGCGCACCATGGCGCAGGTGGATCGTCCCGCCATCGCGGCGATCTGGCCCACCATCAAGGGCGAGAGCATCGTGCTGGACGTCGGGGCGACGATCGGCGCCGACGCCCGCCATCTCGTCGACCTCGCCATCATGGGCTCGGCCATGGCGCAGATCGTCTTCGGAATCGATCGTCCCACCGTCGGCCTCCTCAATGTCGGCGTCGAGGAGATCAAGGGCGTCGAGGAGGTCAAGTCCGCCGGGCGCCTCCTGAAGGAGGGCGGTTTTCCCCACCTCTCTTACGCCGGCTTCGTCGAGGGCGACGACATTGGGCAGGGCGCGGTGGACGTGGTGGTCACCGAGGGCTTCGCCGGCAACATCGCGCTGAAGACCGCCGAGGGAACGGCCCGGCAGATGGCGTCCTACCTGCGCAGCGCCATGAGCCGCACCTTCATGGCCAAGCTCGGCTACGTCTTCGCCAAGGGCGCCTTCGACTCCCTGCGCGAGAAGATGGACCCGCGCCGCGCCAATGGGGGCGTTTTCCTTGGCCTCGACGGCATCGTCATCAAGAGCCACGGCGGAGCCGACCAGACGGGATTCGCCGCCGCGATCGATCTGGGCTACGACATGGTGAAACACGACCTCCTGTCCAAGATTCGCGACAGTCTTGAGGCCCACTTCCCGAGCGCGACGCCCGAGCCGGCGATCGCGGCGCCGGAGACTCAGGTGTGATGACATTGCGTTCGGTCGTCATCGGATGCGGCCAAAGCCTCCCCGATCGCGTTCTCGCCAATGCGGAGCTCTCCACCATGGTGGACACCTCCGACGATTGGATCGTGGAGCGGACCGGCATCCGCCAGCGCCACATCGCCGCCAAGGAGGAGACCACCTCCGTGCTGGCCACGCGCGCGGCGCGCGCCGCCCTGGCGTCGGCCGGCGTGGACGCGTCGGAGATCGACCTGATCATCGTCGCCACCGCGACGCCGGACTTCACCTTCCCGGCCACCGCCACGCAGGTCCAGGCGGCCTTGGGCGTCACGCGCGGCGCGGCCTTCGACCTGCAGGCCGTATGCTCGGGCTTCGTCTACGCCCTGACCACCGCGGACAAGTTCCTCACCTCCGGCACGCATCAGCGCGCCCTGGTTATCGGCGCGGAGACCTTCTCGCGCATCCTGGACTGGACCGACCGCACCACCTGCGTGCTTTTCGGCGACGGCGCCGGCGCGGTGGTGCTGGAGGCGCGGCGGGGCGACGGCGAATTGTCGGACCGCGGCGTGCTCTCCACCCATATCCGGGCCGACGGCCGGCACCTCGACAAGCTCTATGTCGATGGCGGCCCCTCGTCGACGGCCACCACGGGCCATCTCAGGATGGAGGGCAAGGAGGTGTTCCGGCACGCCGTGAACTTCCTGGCCGAGACGATCGAGGAAACCTTCCGCGTCACGGGCGTGACCGCCGACGCGATCGACTGGTTCGTCCCCCACCAGGCCAACCGGCGCATCATCGACGCCACGGCGCGCAAGCTGGGCATCGATTCGGCCCGCGTCGTGGTCACCGTCGAGGACCACGGCAACACCTCCGCGGCGTCGATCCCGCTGGCGCTCGCCACGGCCTGCGCGGATGGCCGGATCAAGCCGGGCCAACTGGTCCTGATCGAGGCGATGGGCGGCGGCTTCACCTGGGGCTCCGCGCTGATCCGCTGGTGAGCGGCTCAGCCTCACCAATCTGTGATTGAATCATCCGCTCTTGCGTCATCATCGTTGACCGGTGTCGGATCACAGAATAGCCTTCGCTATCAGAGGCATAGCCGCAGTCTTCACTGCGCTCTGCTGAAGGCTTCTTTTGACGAGAAAGCATCGGGGGACGGTGTGGCCGAACGGACGATCACGCGGGCCGAGCTGTGCGAGGCCGTCTACAAGGGTGTGGGCCTGTCCCGGACCGAGTCGTCGGCGCTCGTCGAACTGGTGCTGAAAGAGGTCTCCGACTGCCTGGCCAATGGCGAGACGGTGAAGCTCTCGTCCTTTGGGTCCTTCGTGGTGCGCTCAAAGGGAGAGCGCGTGGGCCGCAACCCCAAGACGGGCGTCGAGGTGCCGATCGAGCCCCGCCGCGTCATGGTGTTCAAGCCCTCCAACATCCTGAAGGCCCGAATCAATGGCCTGGACGTGCGCGACGTCGCGGATTGACGTCGGCGAACCCGGGGGCGCGTCGCCGCCCTTTCGTCTGAACGCCTGCCCGGGGGCCCGAGGTGGACAAAAGTCCTGACGCTTTCAGAACCATCAGCGAGGTCGCCGAAGATCTCGACCTGCCGCAGCACGTGCTCCGGTTCTGGGAGACGCGATTCTCTCAGATCAGGCCGCTGAAGCGGGGAGGCGGACGGCGCTACTACCGCCCGGACGACGTCGATCTCCTGCGCGGGATCCGGCAGCTGCTCTACGGGCAGGGCTACACCATCAAGGGCGTGCAGCGCATCCTCAAGGAGCAGGGCGTCCGCTCCGTGCAGGCGCTCGGGCGCGGCGAGATCACGGCCCCGATGCCGCCGCCGAGCCATGGCGGCGCCGAGGAGGACGATCCGCTCGACTCCTATGGGCCGGACGACGAGATGGGCGAGGCGGAGACCCGCGGCTCGTCCGTGGCCACCCTGACGCAGGTGGCCCGGCCGGGGCCGTCCTCCATGGGCGGCCTGCAGATGTCGCCGGACGCGATCCGCCGCCTGCAGGGCGCGCTGTTCGAGCTTCTCGAATGCCAGCGCCTGATCGACGCCGTCCGCGGCGCGCCCGCGCAGGAGAGCGACGGCGAGGCCGCCTGAGCGGCCCCGGCCGGCCGGCGGGACCGGGCCTCAGCCGATCTCCACCACCACGCGGCCCCGCACCGTCCCGTCCAGGATCTTCTGGCCGGTCTCGATCACCCGGTCGAACGGGATGGTCGTGGTGAGCGCCGCCAGCTTGGCGCGGTCGAGATCCCGGTCCAGCCGCGACCACGCTTCCAGCCGCCGCGCCTTGGCGGCCATCACGCTGTCGACGCCGAGCAGCGCGACGCCGCGCAGGATGAAGGGCGCCACGGACGAGGGCAGGTCCATGCCGCCCGCCAGTCCGCAGGCGGCGATCGCGCCATTGTAGCGGGTCATCGACAGGAGGTTGGCCAGCGTGGTGGACCCGACCGAATCGACGCCCGCCGCCCAGCGCTCCCGGGCCAGCGGCTTGGCCGGTCCGGCGAGCTCCTGGCGGTCGATGATCTCGGCGGCCCCCAGGCCCTTGAGGTAGTCGGCCTCCTGCGGCCGGCCGGTCGAGGCGATGACATGCCAGCCCAGCTTGGACAGGAGCGCGATCGCCACCGAGCCGACGCCGCCCGCCGCGCCGGTGACCACGACAGGCCCCTTGTCCGGGGTGAGCCCATGTTTCTCGAGCGCGATCACGGCCAGCGCGGCCGTGTAGCCGGCCGTCCCGATGGCCATGGTCTCGGCCGCGCTCAGGCCCTCGGGGCGCCGGATCAGCCAGTCGCCCTTCACGCGGGCCTTCTGGGCGTAGGCGCCCAGATGCGTCTCGCCGATTCCCCAGCCGTTGAGGACCACCGCGTCGCCGGGCTTCCAGTCCGGATGGCTGGAGCTCTCCACCTCCCCGGCGAAGTCGATGCCGGGAATCATCGGGAAGCGCCGAACCACCGGCGCCTTGCCGGTCAGCGCCAGGCCGTCCTTGTAGTTGACCGTGGAATGCGTGACCCGGACGGTCACGTCGCCGTCCATCAGCTCGGTTTCGTCGAAGTCCCGGAAGCTGCAGACGTAGCCCTGCTCGCCCTTGTCGACCACCACCGCCCGGAATGCCGTCATCGCCGCGTCCTCACCCTGTCGCATCGGTCCGGCAGTTGTGGCCGAGGCGCGCGCATGCGGCAAGCCCGGCTCGGCGTCAGGCGCCCGCCGTCGCCGGGCGGACGACCGCCTCCTCCTTGATCGGGATGTTGATCAGCGCCGACGCGACGCCCAGCCCTACCGACAGCCACCACACGGCGTTGTAGGACCCGGTGCGCTCATAGATGGCCCCGCCCAGCCAGACGCCCAGGAACCCGCCCAGCTGGTGGGAGAAGAACGCGAAGCCGTAGAGCATCGCCAAATAGCGCGTCCCGAACATCTGCAGCACCAGGCTGGAGGTCGGCGGCACGGTGGAGAGCCACAGGAGGCCCATGCCGACGCCGAAGGCCAGGGCGGTCGCCGGCGAGGGCGGCAGCAGCATGAACACCGTGACCACCAGCGAGCGCCCGAGATAGATCCCGGAGAGCAGCCATCTCTTGGGCATCCGGCCGGAGAGCCAGCCGGACGTGAGCGATCCGACGGCGTTGGAGAGCCCGATGATCGCCAGGGTCCATGCGCCGACCCAGGCCGGCAGGTTCTGGTCCTTCAGATAGGCCGGCATATGGGCGGTCACGAAGGCCAGCTGGAACCCGCAGGTGAAGAAGCCGATCACTAGCAGGACGTAGCTCGGGTGCCGGAACGCTTCCGAGAGCGCCTGCCGGATGGACTGCGAGGGACCCACGCCCGCGGAGTTTCCGTTGCCGCGGGTCGCGAGCGTGATGGAGAGCGGAACGACGAGCAGGACGGTGAGGCCGAAAATCAGGCTGGTCTGCTGCCAGCCGATCGAGTCGATCAGCATGGAGCCGAAGGGCGGGAACAGGAACTGGCCGAAAGAGCCCGCCGCGGTCCCGAGCCCGAAGGACAGGCCGCGCCATCTGTCCGGCAGGAGCTTGCCGAAGGCGCCGAGGACGAGGTTGAACGAGCAGCCCGACAGGCCGAAGCCGATCAGCACGCCCGCGCCCAGCGTCATCATGCCGGGCGTGCTCGCCACGGCCATCAGGGCGAGGCCTCCCGCATAGAGCAGCGCGCCCGCGATCAGCACCCTGATCGTCCCGAAGCGGTCGGCCAGCGCGCCGGCGAAGGGTTGTCCCACGCCCCACAGCAGGTTCTGGATGGCGATGGCGAAGGAGAACACCTCGCGGCCCCAGCCGAACTCCTGGCTCATCGGGATCTGGAACAGCCCGGCGGAGGCGCGCGGACCGAAGGTGATCAGGCCGCAGAGGCACCCCGCCACCAGGATCGTCTCGGGAGCGTAGCGGGAGGCCCGGCGGGCCAGCGATGGTTCAGAGGCGGCGGTCATCGGCGAAGGGCTCCGGGTCGGAAGCCGGAACCATAAGGTCCGATCTTCCAGGCTAAAAGTCAGGGCTTGTGATGCGTCCGATCGGTCCGTGCGATCGGTCAAGCCGCTGCGGCGGCCGGGACGTCGAAGACGAAGCAGGTCTCGGTGCCATGGGCGAGCAGCCGGCCCTTGGCGTCGTAGAGCTTGCCCTCCGACGTCGCGAGACGGCCGCCGGCGTGGATCACGGAGCCCACGGCCCGGACGCGGCCGGCGTCCGGCAGGACCGGGCGCACGAAATGAACCTTGAACTCGGCCGTCGTGTAGCCTTGCCCGGCGCGCAGCATGCTGTGGACCGCGCAGGCCATCACGGTGTCCAGCATGATGGAGGTCCAGCCCCCGTGGATCGTCCCGAGCGGGTTCAGGAAGGCGTGCGAGGGCTCGCCCTCGAACTCCACTTCGCCCTCGTCGGCGCGGCCGAGCCGCATGCCCGAGATCTCGGCGATCGGCGGAGCGGGATAACGGCCGGCGATCATGCCGCGCAGGAAGTCGAGGCCTGACACGGACGCGACCTCGCGCAACGGCAGGACGCCGTAGCGGGGGGTGGTCGGGGCCTGCTGGTCGAGGGTGGGGGACGACATCGGATTCTCCTGCGGAACGCACGGGAAGGTCAGGCGGGGGGCGGCGCGTCGCGATCGTCGGCGAGGCGCGCGGCGAGCGCGTCGGCGGTGCGGCGCAGTCGGGCCAGCTCGCGCCGGTAGCTTTGCGCGGCGTCCGGCCCCAGTTCGGCCGTGAAGGCGTCCTGCGCCTTGCGCCAGAAGGGCAGGGCCCGGGCCATCGCCTCCTCGCCTTTGGGCGTGAGCCGATACCGCTTGCCCCGCCCGGACGACTGGACGGGGGCGACGAGGCCCGAGCGCCGCATCTGGTCGATGTTGCGCAGCAGGGTGGTGCGCTCGAGCGCCAGCCCGTCGGCCAGATGGGAGAGCGTCTCGTAGCGGTCGATCTTGAACGCCGCCAGGACCGAGAACTGCGCCATCTGCAGCCCGGTTTCGCGCATGAAGGCGTTGTAGACGCGCATGAGCGACCGCGCCGCCATCATGGCCGACCGCGCGAAACACAGCGGCAGGTCGGGCGGCAGGTCCTCCGGGAAGGAGGGCGCTTCGGCGTCGGGACGGCGATCGGCGTTCATGGCGTGTGGATACACGCTTCTCGCGTGGCTGGGAAGACGCACGCGCCGTGAATTCTGCAACCCGGGATGCGTAGACTCAGGCGGCGCCATATCCTCACGTGATTGCTGGAGGGCGCATGCTGTCCCAGGCTGACATCGACGCATTCACGGCAGGCGAGAGCGGCGAGGGCGGGCAGGGCGGCAAGGCTCCAGGCCAGCCGCCTCCGCCGGCGGAGGCCGTGGCCGTGGCCCCAGCGCCCGAACGGCCCAGCGCCGCGCTTTGGCCGCGCATCCCGGCCGTCCAGCCCTGGTTCCCGCTCTGGTGGCTGCGCTACCCCACCCGGCTCGACGGCGAGAGCTGATCCGTCACAAATCGGTCGCCAGCCCCTTTCCATTCAGGGGCGTCGTGCCTATAATACTTATGCTCACTTTGAGCAGAAGCCGACCGATCCTCATGCCCGATCGGTCTTCCCAGTCTGTTCTTATGCTCAAAGTGAGCATTAGGGGGAAGTCATGGAAGCCCAGCTCGCCCTTCGCCCCGCGCCGTCGCCCCTGGCCTCGACGGCCGCGCCGCTCACTCCCGCGCAGCGGAGATACGGGCTCCTGCCGACGCCCGACCTGGCCTGGACTCCGGCGGTCGAGAGGGCGACGGCGCATCTCTACGACAAGGTCCGCGACGTGATCCCGTCGGTGGAGTGGCCCTTCTTCGCGCCCTATGTGAAGGCGATCAACGAGCTGAAGGCGGAGCGCGGGGCAGTCATCCTGGCCCACAATTACCAGACGCCCGAGATCTTCCATTGCGTCGCCGACGTCGTGGGCGACAGCCTGCAGCTGGCCCGGCGGGCCGCCGAAGCCGAGCAGGACATCATCGTCCAGTGCGGCGTGCACTTCATGGCCGAGACCTCCAAGCTCCTCAGCCCGGACAAGACGGTGCTGATCCCCGACAGCCGCGCCGGCTGCTCGCTCGCCGCCTCCATCACGGGCGCCGACGTGCGGCTGCTGAAGCAGCGTTATCCGGGCGTGCCGGTGGTCACCTATGTGAATTCCTCCGCCGACGTGAAGGCGGAGACGGACATCTGCTGCACCTCCTCCAACGCCGTCCAGGTGGTCGAGAGCCTGGGCGTCGACCGCGTCATCTTCCTGCCGGACGAGTATCTCGGCCACTACGTCCAGTCCCAGACCCGCGTGCGGCTCATCCTCTGGAAGGGCCATTGCGAGGTGCACGAGCGCTTCACCGGGGCGGAGCTTCGCGCCTATCGGGAGGCCGACCCGTCCATCCAGATCATCGCCCACCCGGAATGCCCGCCGGACGTGCTCGCCGAGGCCGATTTCACCGGCTCCACGGCGCACATGATCGACTGGGTGAAGACCCGCCAGCCGCGACGGGTCGTCATGGTCACCGAGTGCTCGATGGCTGACAACGTCGCCGCCGAGGCGCCCCGGGTCGAGTTCGTGCGGCCCTGCAATCTCTGCCCGCACATGAAGCGGATCACGCTGCCCAAGATCCTCGACAGCCTGGTCAACATGCGCGAGGAGGTCCTGATCGACCCGGCCATCGCGGAGCGCGCGCGGCTGCCCATCGAGCGCATGGTCAACCTGAAGGCCTGAACCCCGATCCCCGACACGCCTGCGCGCCGGCGACGCCCGGCGCGCAGGACTCCACGCGCCCTGAGCCGAGCCCGATCGCCATGGCCTCACCCATCATCATCGTCGGCGGCGGCCTTGCGGGGCTCTTCTGCGCCCTCAAGCTCGCGCCGCGGCCGGTCACCGTGCTGGCCGCCGCTCCCATCGGCGAGGGCGCGTCCTCCAGCTGGGCCCAGGGCGGCGTCGCGGCCGCCATGTCGGAGGGCGACAGCCCCGAAAAGCACGCCGCCGACACGGTGGCGGCCGGCGCCGGGCTGGTCGACCAAGCCGTGGTCCTGCAGATGGCGCGCGAGGCCGGCGACCGGGTCCGCGACCTGCTCGCCTATGGCGTGCCCTTCGACAAGGACCTCGAAGGCCGGCTGGTGCAATCGCGCGAGGCGGCCCATTCCGAGCGCCGGATCGTGCGGGTGAAGGGCGACATGGCCGGCCGGGCCATCATGGAGGCCCTGATCGCGGCCGTGCGGCGCACGCCCTCCATCACCGTGATGGAGGGGGAGTTTGCCGAGTCCCTGGTGGTCGACCGCGGCTGCGTCGTCGGAGTCGTGAGCCGCGGCGACGCCGGGGCCGCCGCGCTCGCCCGCGCCCTGCCGGCGGCGGCGGTCGTGCTCGCCACGGGCGGGATCGGCCACCTCTACGCCGTCACCACCAATCCGTCGCAGGCCAACGGGCAAGGGCTGGCGCTGGCCGCCGAGGCCGGCGCGCTGATCGCGGACGCCGAATTCGTCCAGTTCCACCCCACCGCCATCGACATCGGCCGCGACCCCGCGCCCCTCGCCACCGAGGCGCTGCGGGGCGAGGGCGCGATCCTGGTCGACCGGACCGGCCGCCGGTTCATGCCCGACCTCCATCCGGACGCCGAGCTCGCGCCGCGCGACATCGTCGCCCGCGGCGTCTTCGCCGAGATCGCGGCCGGACGGGGCGCCTTCCTGGATTGCCGCGCCGCCGTCGGCGAGGCGTTCGCCGAGAGGTTCCCCACCGTCTACGCCGCCTGCGCCGGCGCGGGCCTCGATCCGGCGCGAAGCCCGATTCCCATCGTGCCGGCCGAGCACTACCACATGGGCGGCGTCTGGACCGACGCGCGCGGCCGCAGCTCCGTCGAGCGGCTCTGGGTCGCCGGCGAGGCCGCCTCCACCGGCGTCCACGGGGCCAACCGCCTCGCCTCCAACTCCCTGTTGGAGGCGGTCGTCTTCGCCGGGCGCATCGCCGCCGACCTGCAGGCGCTCGACCTGCCCGAGATCGGGCCGCTCCCTGGCGCCGCAGCGCCGGACCGCGGGCCGGCCCGCGACCCGGGCGACGACGAGCTCCTGCCGCGGCTGCGCCGCCTGATGAGCGCCAGAGTGGGGGTGATCCGCGACGGGGCGGGGCTGGCCGCCGCCTGCCGCGACCTGGCGGCCATGACGGCCGAGGCGCGCACGCCCTCCTTCCGCAACATGCTCACCGCGGCGACGCTGATCACGGCCGCCGCGGCGGCGCGCCCGGAGAGCCGGGGCGGCCATTTCCGCAGCGACCACCCGCATCCGGACCCCGTCCTGGCGCGGCGCTCGCGCCTCAATCTCCAGGAAGCGCGCTTCATCGCGGCCCGCGCCGCGGCGTCCGCCGCCTGACTGTCGCCTCATCCGCCGGAGCCGCCTCATGACCGCCCTGTTCCTCAACCCGCTCCTGATCGACGAGGCCGTCCGCCGGGCCCTCGACGAGGACCTGGGCCGCGCCGGCGACATCACCACCAACGCCACGATCCCGGCGGCCGCGACCGCCACGGCCGTGATCGCCTCCCGGCAACAGGGCGTGGTCTCGGGCCTGCCGCTCGCGGCGGCGGCGTTCCGGATCTTCGATCCGGCGGTCCGCTTCGAGCCCGTGGCGCAGGATGGCGAGCGGGTCGAAGCCGGCGGCGTCGTGGCCCGCGTCTCCGGCCCCGCCCGCTCCATCCTGTCGGCCGAGAGGGTGGCGCTGAACTTCATGGGCCGGCTCTCGGGCGTCGCCACCCACACGGCGGCCTATGTGGATGAGGTCCGGGGCACGCCGGCGCGCATCGTCTGCACCCGCAAGACCACGCCCGGGCTGCGGGCCTTCGAGAAATACGCCGTCAAATGCGGCGGCGGCGCCAACCACCGCTACGGGCTCGACGACGCCGTGCTGATCAAGGACAACCACGTGGCCGTCGCCGGCGGCGTCGCCCAGGCGCTGCGCGCCGCCAAGGCGGCCGTCGGCCATCTGGTGAAGGTCGAGATCGAGATCGACCGCATGGACCAGCTCGACGCCGTCCTGGCCGAGGGCGCCGACGTTGTCCTGTTCGACAATATGAGCCCGGCCGACATGGCCGAGGGCGTCCGCCGGGTCGCCGGGCGCATGAAGACCGAGGCGTCCGGCAACGTGAACCTTCAGACCGTCCGGGCGATCGCCGAATCCGGCGTCGACATGATTTCCGTGGGCGCTCTGACCCACTCGTCCAAGGTGCTGGATCTCGGCCTTGACGTCGAGATCAGCGTCGGGGAGCGCCCGGTGGGGCTTCGATGACCGGGCAGCTCACCGTGCTTTTGATGTGGTGGAAGCCCGAGGACCACAGCGCGGCGAGCCGTCTTAGTGTGCCGATCGGGGTAACGAAAGCAAGCATGGCATTATCAAGAATCATTGATGTCCAGCAGCATAGTGTCGTATGTGCGATGGGCGCCACAGACGCTCAGGTCTGGCCTGGCTTCAGCTTGTAGAAAATGTGCCGGCCGATCACGTCCATCTTCTTGAGGCGCTTGGCCCAGAAGGGTTTCACGTAATTGGCGTGGTAATGCGTGGCGCCGCCCACATCGGCGTTGTAGGTCTGGCCGAACGTGACCTCGCGGGCGATCCTCACCGCCATCTTCCAGTGTTCCGTCTCGGTGATGCGCAGCGCCTTGCCTTCGCAGGCGAAGGAGAACTGGCAGGCGAATTTCCGGTGCCGGTTCTGGTAGACGACGCCGCACACGCTGGCGGGATAGAGCCCGCTTTTGACGCGGTTCAGCACCACCTGCGCGACGGCCGCCTGGCCCTCTTCGGGCTCGCTGCGCGCTTCGAAATAGACCGCCTCGGCGAGGCAGCGCTCTTCCTTGTTGAGGTTTTCCGGGTCGAGCAGGCTGGCGTAGCTCGGCCGCAGGTCGTCGGCCTTGGGCGCCACGGTGACGCCGGCCTGGCCGGGCGAGCCCAGCGCGACGTTGCGCGAGCGCAAGGCGTTCAGCCCGTCGACGGACACCGGCGCGGCCGCGATCTCCACCGGGGTGGCGTCGGCGGGCGCGGGCGTGGTGGAGGAGAGCGACACGGCGCGCGGCACCGTCGGGGTCGAGCCGATCCCGGTCGTGGTGCTGCCCGAAGCCCGCGCGGCCGCCGTCGACTGCGAGGTGCTCGATCCGGACGAGGCGCCGCCCAGCGGCGTTCCCGGGGTCGTCGCGGCGGCGTCGCTGGACGGCTCGAACGCCGTCACCGAGTCCGGCGCGTCGACGCTCGGCGGCAGCAGGATGGTCGGGGGCAGCAGGTCGACATTGTGGCCGGTCAGCATGCGCTCGCCGCGCCGCAGGCCGGGCGGCGTCTGCGACAGGCTGGGTCGCAGCACCAGGATGGGGTCGCCCTTATGGGTGCGGTCCACCACCGGATAGCCCTTGTTGCCGGCCTTCATCTCGGCGCGGGGCGCGGGCGCGCCCGCATAGGCGTCGGGGGAGGGCTCTTCGGCCGGCAGCCGGGCGGAGTGGATCAGGCCGTAGCGGCCCGGGATGGCGGGAGAGGCGGAGAGCAGGCTGGAGCGGACCGGCGGCACCAGCATCCCGGCGGTTCCGAGCGGCGCCTGCGTCATCGCCGAGACCTGGAAGCCTCCGGACGCGTCCACTCCGGCGTCCGCCGCCATCGAGACCAGAACGCCGGCCGCAAGCACCCACGGGGCCACCGTTCCGAACGCCCAACGCACACTTGAAGTCATGCGCACGCAACCTCACGCCCACCAGAACAGATGCGGCGCCGTTACCGAAGTATGACCGGAACGGGTTCAGACGACCGCGACTTCATTTATCGGAGAGTAAGGTTGACCAGGCGTTAACAGGCCGGATCGTCACGGCGCGGCGCGACGTGGCGCGCCGATCTACTTGCGCGCGCCGGTGCAGGGATCGAGCACGACCGCGCTGGCATGGCGCTGGACGGACCCGGTCGACACCGGATCCAGCACCGACCGGATCTGCTCGATGGACTGCTTGACGGAGGGGACCCGCGCCTGCGCCACCTGCGCGCCGGAGGGCTGGACGGCGGCCGCCAGATAGCGCACCGCGCCCGCCGACACCACGCAGATCGTCAGGGCGAACATGATCGTCGCGCCCAGCATGCGTCCGCTCGTCCCGCCCATCGTCTCACGTCCCGCGCCGGCGCATGACGCGCCGGCCCGCAAGGTACGATGGACATGGTTAACGGCTTCTTTGGCGCGTCAGCGCGCCGGGAGCATGCGCTGGAGCACGCCGTCGCGGCGGACGAAATGGTGCCAGAGCGCCGCGGCCGCATGGAGCGCGGCCAGACCCACCAGCGCATAGGCCGCCCACTCGTGGACCTCCTTCATGGGCCGCGACACGGCGCGGCTGGCCGCGATCGGGGAGGGGATCTGGAAGACGTAGAAGTCGATCCCGCGGCCGCGGAAGAAGATCAGGGCCAAGCCGACCAGGGGCGTGGCGATCATCAGGGCGTAGAGCCCGACATGGCCCAGCCGCGAGGTGGCGTCGATGAAGCGCCCGAGCGTCGGGTCCGCGGGCGGCGGCTTGTGGCGCCAGCGCCAGCCGAGGCGCCCCGCATAGAGCGCCAGGATCAGAAGGCCGAGCAGCATGTGAACGTTGACGAAGGCGGCTTCCGCCGATCGGGGGAGGGCGTCGACGAGCAGCCCCATCGCGAACACCACGACGATGAGCCCCGCCATCGTCCAGTGAAAGAAGCGCGATACGGCGTCGTAGCGGTCGGTCGTCGTGAGGGTCGTCATGTCTCCTCCTTCAAGACCGGTCCGATCGGCCGGGGGCTGCCCCGAACGGACGCAGGTGGATCGCTCCCGGGCCGAAGCCGAGCCGGACGCGGGATGGCCCAGTTGTGGCCGCCCGCGCCTTTCCGGCGCATGACGGGGGCATGAACACAGTCCGGGTCCGTCCCGCCTCCGCGCGCAGGGGCCGGCCTCGCCGAGCCCCCGGCTCCGGGCTCAGATGTCCACCAGCTCGGTCGCGAAGGCCGCGCGCTCCTGGATGAAGGCGAAGCGCGCCTCGGGCTTGTTGCCCATCAGCCGCTCGACGGTGTCGCTCGTGACCGGCTTCTCGTCCGTGATCACCTGGACCTGCAGCAGCGTGCGCCGCTTGGGATCCATGGTGGTCTCCTTCAGCTGGGCCGGCATCATCTCGCCCAGGCCCTTGAAGCGCCCGATCTCGACATTGGACTTGCCCTTGAACTCGGTGCGCAGCAGGTCGTCCTTGTCGGCGTCGGTGCGGGCGTAGACGGTCTTGCCGCCATGCGTCAGGCGATAGAGCGGAGGCACGGCGAGATAGAGATGGCCGCCCTCGATCAGCTTGGGCGTCTGGCGATAGAAGAAGGTGATCAGCAGCGAGGCGATGTGGGCGCCGTCGACGTCGGCGTCCGTCATGATCACCACTTTCTCGTAGCGCAGCTCCTCTTCCTTGAAATGCGCGCCCGTGCCGCAGCCGAGCGCCTGCACGAGGTCGGAGAGCTGCTGGTTCTGGGCCAGCTTGTCCCGCCCGGCGGAGGCGACGTTCAGGATCTTGCCGCGCAGCGGCAGCACGGCCTGGGTCTGGCGGTCGCGGGCCTGCTTGGCCGAGCCGCCGGCCGAGTCGCCCTCCACGATGAAGATCTCGGACCCGGCCGCTCCCGCCGCGGTGCAGTCGGCGAGCTTGCCCGGGAGGCGAAGCTTGCGCACGGCCGTCTTGCGCAGCACCTCCTTCTCGGCGCGGCGCCGGATGCGTTCCTCGGCGCGCTCGATCGTCCAGTCCAGAAGCTTCGTCGCCTGCGCGGGCGATCCGGCCAGCCAGTGGTCGAAGGCGTCCCGGATGGCGTTCTCCACGATCCGCGACGCCTCCAGCGTGGCGAGCTTGTCCTTGGTCTGGCCCTGGAACTCCGGCTCGCGGATGAACACCGACAGCATGGCCGCGCAGGAGGCCATGATGTCGTCGGTGGTCAGCGTCGCGGCGCGCTTGGACTGCCCGATGCGCTCGGCATGGTCCTTCAGCGCGCGCAGAAGCGCGATGCGCAGGCCCGACTCGTGCGTGCCGCCCTCGGGCGTCGGGATGGTGTTGCAGTAGGAATTGACGAAGCCGTCCTCGCCCGGCCCGAGCCAGCTGATCGCCCATTCGAGCGAGCCGTGGCCGCCCGCCTTCTCGATCTTGCCGGCGAAGATCTGGTCGGTGATGAGCTCCTTGCCCTCGATCTCCCGCGCCAGATAGTCCTTCAGGCCGGCCGGGAAGCGGAACACCGCCTCGGCCGGCACCTTGTCGACGCCGTCCAGCAGCGCCGGCGCGCAGGACCAGCGGATCTCGACGCCGCCGAAGAGATAAGCCTTGGACCGCGCCATCTTGAACAGGCGCCGCGGCGAGAACCGCGCCTCCGGCCCGAAGATCTCCGGGTCCGGATGAAACCGCACCCGCGTGCCCCGGCGGTTGCGCACCTCGCCGAGCGCCTCGACCGGACCCAGCGCGTGGCCGCGCGAAAAGACCTGGCGGTAGAGTTGCTGGGCTCGGGCCACCTCCACCTCGAGCCGGTCCGACAACGCGTTCACCACCGAAATGCCGACGCCGTGCAGGCCGCCGGACGTCTCGTAGACCTTGGAGTCGAATTTGCCGCCCGCGTGCAGCGTGGTCATGATGACCTCGAGCGCGGACTTGCCGGGAAACTTCGGATGCGGGTCGATCGGGATGCCGCGGCCATTGTCGGTGACCGTGATCGCGCCGTCCTCGGCCAGCCCCACCTCGATGAAGCTCGCATGGCCGGCCACGGCCTCGTCCATGGAGTTGTCGATGACCTCGGCGAAGAGGTGGTGCAGCGCCTTCTCGTCGGTGCCGCCGATATACATGCCGGGCCGCCGGCGCACCGGCTCCAGCCCCTCCAGCACCTCGATCGAGGCGGCCGTATAGCCGGCCTCGCCGGGCGTGCCGACGGGCGCGGGCGCCGCGGCCAGCGTCGTGCGGCGGGCCGGCTTGGCGCGCTCCGGCGCGCCCTTGGCGGGCGACCCCGCGTCGGCCCCGGCCAGGTCCGGATCCGCCTCCGGCAGCTTCCGCGCAGCCCCGCCGCCAAAGAGATCGCCCGTATTCGCCATGCCGCCGCCGCCGCCCCGTGCTGATTCGCTGCGCGTCCAGTATGCCACGCCCAAGCCCCGTTGGAACGGATCGGAAACACGCCGTCCACCGAAAACGCCGCGCGGCGTTCTTTGGCGAGCGCGCCGTCACTAACGGGGGATCGTGTCGCGGGCGGGGCGAGCGCGGGCGGGGGAACGCCGGCCGCGCGGCGATTGACTCTCGTCAAGTTTCGGTCGTTTTCTAGGGCCAAAGAAGACGGGAAGGGGCGACCGATGAGGAAGGCTGGGATTTGGGCGGCGGCCGGCGCGCTGCTGGCGTCCGCGTGGGGGGCGCAGGCCCAGACCCCGCGCATCGTGGCCTTCGGGGACAGCCTGTCGGATCCCGGCAACCTCTTCATCGCGACCGGCGGGACGACCCCGCCGAATCCGTATGACCAGGGGCGTTTCTCCAACGGCCTGACCTGGGTGGAGCGCCTGTCGGGCGCGCCGCTCAACTTCTTCACCTTCGCGGCGGGCCGGCCGGGCAGCGTGGATTTCGCCTTCGGCGGCGCGCGGACCGACACGACGGTCGCCAATCCGCCCGGCATCCCGGACCAGATCGCCAGCTATCTGTCGCGCGGCGGGACCTTCGGCTCCTCCGACCTCGTGACGCTCTGGGGCGGCGCCAACAACATCTTCCAGGCGCTTGCGGCGCCGTCGCCGACGCTGGCCTCCCTCGGCGCGGCCTCGACGGGCGGCGCCGGCGCGCTCGCCGGCTCGGTCCAGGCGCTCGCGGCGGCGGGGGCGCGCAACATCGTCGTGCTGAACCTGCCCGATCTCGGCCTCACGCCGAGCTTCCTCAACACGGCCGGGCAGGCGGGGGCGACCTACGCGTCCGCCGCCTTCAACCAGCAGCTCGCCGCGTCCCTCGCGGCCGTGAAGGCCGCGAATCCGGGCGTCAGCATCATCCAGGTGGACGCCAAGTCGATCTTCGACCTCGTGGCCGCCAGCCCGGGCGCGTTCGGCGTCGCCAATTCCAGCGCGGCCTGCCTCGCGACGCCGTCCTGCGTCGCCGCCCCGGCCGCGGTCCAGAACGGCTTCGCGTTCTGGGACGGCGTCCATCCCACCGCCGCCGGGCATGAGCTGATCGCCCGGCTCGCGCTCGAATATCTGAACGCCCCCGTCTCGGCGGCGGGCCTCTCCGGCATGGCGGACGTCGCCCTCATGGACCGCCGCGACGCCGCGGCGCGCGCCTTCGGCCGCTTCGACCGGATCCGCCTCGGCCTGCAGCAGCCGGACGGCGTCTACGCCGAGGCGCTCGGCGGCCGGCTCGAAGCGGGCCAGGACGGCGGCCGGCCGGGCTATTCGTCGAACCGCGCCGGGCTGGCGGCGGGCGTGACCCACGCTTTCACCCCGAACTACGCGGTCGGCCTGGAGGCCTAATTCACCTCGGGCCGCTACGAGAGCGGCGGCTATCGCAGCGACCTCGTGGTCGGCGGCTTCGACGCCGTGTCGTCCTATACGCGCGGCCCGTTCTTCGCCCGCCTGGGCGCCGGCTTTGGAATCAATCGCTTCGGCGGATTGGAGCGGGCCACGCTCGGACCGTTGAAGAACGCCGCGAGCGCGACGGGTCTGTCGGCCAACGTCACCGCCGAGACCGGACTCTCCTACAAGTTCGGAGCGCTGGACGTGTCGCCTCGCCTGCGGCTCGGCTGGCTCGGCGCGAATTTCGACCGCTTCCAGGAGGCGGGCGTGGTCGCCCCGCTCGACGTGCGCAGCCGCTCGGTGTCGGCCCTGGCCGGCGCCGCGGAGGTGCATTTCGCCTATGATCTCGTCTCCGAGCGCGGCCGCAGGATCGCGCTGCTCGGCACGGTGGGGTATGAGCGCTGGTTCGGCGTGTCGGGCTACCAGGTCGAGGCCGAACTCGCCGGCAACACGGCCCTGCCTTTCGCCGTGCGCGCCGCCAAGCCGACCGGTCCGGGCCTGCTCGTCGGGGCCGGCCTCGCCGGCCGGCGAAGCCAGCGCCCGCCGTCACGAGGGCAGGGTCGGGGTCCAGTACCGCTTTTGAGCCGCGTCGCGCCCGATCCGGGCCTCGCCGTCAGCCCCGGCCGCCGCCGGCGGCCGTCAGGGCCGCCGCCATCACGGCCGCGACGCCGTGCGCGATCCGGCCCAGGCGCGTGTCGCTGCGTCCCGCCCGCCGGGGCGGATGCGGCGTAAAGGCCCCCTCGTCATACGCGAAGCTTGCGCCCGCCATGGCGGCGATCTGGTCGAGGGGGACGGTGCGCGGGAGCCGGGTCTTCATCATGCCCTCCATGCTAGGCGAGACACGGTTAACGCCTCCTCCACGGCCGCGGTCGAGCTGGACGCCGAGAGCGCGTCCGGCCTCGATGCCGCCGGCGCCGGACTTCATCCCTGCGTGGTTCATGGCGTCCGCTCCTCCCGCGCTCCGGATGCCGAAGGGCTAGCGTCCAGACATGACGCGGCGGTGACGCGCGCCGAGCGGCCCCGAACGCAAACGGGGCGCCCGAAGGCGCCCCGTCGCAATCAGAGTCAGGCCCGGCCTTGCGGCCGGCGGCGGCTCAGTACGAGTAGTACATCGAGTTCTGCAGTCGTTTTGGGTAACGCGAGAAAATATTAAGAATTTCAATAGTTTACGCAATTTTCTACCTCGGCATGTTTTCTTTTCCGCACCACGATTCGAACCACCGTGCGCCACCCCTGAAGCGGATAGAGCCGGTCGCCAGATATAAGCGGGACCCTGCGAGCGGCGACTCCGTCGACCCATTATGTGGTGAACTGCCCGGGCAGCTAGGCATGCAAGTGGTTCGGGCAGGGCCGCTCCCACGGTGCAATCTGCCCCGACGATCGGCTTGCCGTTTTTCACCGCGTGCGGCCCTTGATCGTTTCAGCATCTGCGTCGCCCCTGATACGCCAAGCGGACCTCAGCGACGCCCGCTTCGCGCCGATTGCGTTGAAAAGTTGCCTAGTTGGCTTGGGCAGAGGCGCGGGCGACCCAGGGCGAGAAGCGCCTTCCTCCTCAGGTTTGGCATCCCTTGGGGCCCGTTCGGCAGGAGTTTGGCCAGCTTCCTGAGGCTGCAAGGTGGAACTCGTCTCTGGCTCCAGGGGGGCCGCGGAGCCGCAATCGGTCGAGCCTCAAAATGCGCTTCAGGCGCAAACAGCATCTCCACCCTCTTCCGCTGTCGGCGTGAGGTGACGTACTCGTCAGTGGTGGCGTTGGCCCGCGCCATGTCGCGGGCCCCTTCGTGGATCGAGCGTGGGACCTTGCGGGCGGGCTCGCGCAGCACGTCACTGTCGCGGAAGCGGCCTTACGGCGCCCACTAGTGCAGAAGCCCCGGTGCGCCGTTCCGAAGCGGCCGTCCAGCCGGCCTTGCCAGTTCCTCCTCAACGGCAAGCCTATGGCTCAGCGCGAACTGATGGTCCTTCTCGAAGTCGGCCCACGTCGCCGCGCTCAAAAATTGATTGACAGCTCACTACTGCCAGAGTGATGTCAGGCCGCACTGGTCTGATAGGTGGATATGTTCAGCATCAAGCCGATCCGCCGCAGGAAGGTTTCCGAGGAGCTTGTGGAGCAACTCGTCGACTCGATTGTGTCGGGCAAAGCGCCCCCAGGAACTCTGCTCCCCTCGGAGCGTGAATTGGTCGATCAGTTCGGGGTTGGTCGCAGCTCCGTGCGAGAGGCACTCTTCGCGCTGCAGAAAATCGGACTGATCGCGCTCAGCAATGGCGAGCGCGCAGTTGTGGTCGAGCCGACGTCCGCGGCACTGGTCAATGAATTAGCGGCGCCAGTGCGTTACTTCCTGTCCCGTCCCTCAGGCGTGCGTGAGTTCCAATGCGCGCGCGAATTTCTTGAAGTGGGTCTCGCGCGCCACGCAGCGAAGCACCGCACGGCGGAGGATCTCGCCCGTCTCGAGGCTGCGCTGGTCGCCAATCGAGGGGCGGTGAACGATGTGGACCGCTTCATCGATACCGACGTGGCCTTTCATGACATCCTCGCGGACATCTCCGGCAATTCGATCTTCACGACCCTGAGCTCCGCGCTCTCTTCCTGGCTGCGCAACCAGCGTGCGGTCAGCGTTGGCCGTTCCGGCTCGCCGGAGGCGGCCGTTGCGGCGCATGCCCGGATCTTCGAAGCCATCGCAGCAAGCGACCCGGACGCCGCAGAGGCTGCCATGCGCGATCACCTCAACCAGGTAGTAAATTTCTACTGGTCAGGCTCGGAAGGAGGCAGCCGATGAGCCGTTTTGCAGTGATCGTCGAGTTCGTGGTCCGAACAGGGCAGACGGCGGCTTTCAAGGAACTAATTGTGGCGAATGCGTCTGCTTCTGTGGCCGATGAGCCCGGCTGCCATCGTTTCGATGTTCTAGTTGACCAAGCGGACGAGGATACTGTTGTCCTTTATGAGATCTATGAGGACGAAGCCGCCTTCGCCGAGCACTCAAAATCCGCGCATTATTTGACCTTCGCGGAAGCATCTCTCCCTCTGGTTCAGGCCAAGACAGTACGGTCGCTCCGGATCATTGCTACGCCCGAGGCCGGAAAGCTGTGAATTACACGTTCCAATTCGAATTCACGACCGCTGATTGGGCGACCCTGTTCGCAGGGGCCGTTCGTACTCTGTGGTATTCGTCGCTGGGCATGGTTGTTGGTCTGGCGATCGGGATTGTCGGTGCAATCTGGCGTAATTCGCGGCTCCAGGTCTTGCGGCTAGTCGCCGGCGGCTATGTCGAATTCGTTCGCAACACTCCTCTGCTCATCCAGCTATTCCTGATCTTTTTCGGCCTACCGATGCTCGGCGTGCGGCTTTCTGCGGACCAGGCCGCCATAGTGGCGCTCACCTTCAACTTTGGAGCTTATGCGACCGAGATCGTCAGGGCGGGCATTGCAGCCGTGCCGAGCGGGCAAATCGAGGCAGGTCACGCGATGGGACTGACCTGGTTCGAGACCTTTCGCCACATTGTGATCCTGCCCGGGATCGAGCGGGTCTATCCCGCGCTGATCAGCCAATTCACGCTTTTGATGCTGGGATCCAGCATCGTGTCAGCTATCGGAGCCAATGAGCTGACATCGGCCGCCAACTCGATCCAGTCCCGGAATTTCCGCAGCTTCGAAGTCTACACCATTGCGACGCTGGCCTATCTCGGGCTGACGTTGCTGTTCCGCCTGGGCTTCCACTGGCTCGGTTACGTGATCTTCCCACGTCGCCGGATCATTGGCGTCGCGGCCACGAAGGTTCGCTGAAATGCGCGACTTTGGCTTCGTCGATGTTGGCCTGCTGCTTCAGGCTGCCCGCTGGACCGTCCTGCTCTCGCTGCTCGCGTTTGTCGGAGGGGGCATCCTGGGCGCTATAATTACGTTGGCGCGCATCTCTCGCTCGGCGACGCTGCGTAAACTTGCCGGCGGCTATATCCTGCTACTGCAGGGCACGCCGCTGCTGATGCAAATATTTCTCGCATACTTTGGACTGAGCCTGCTTGGCTACAACCTCCCGCCTGTGGCGGCCGCAACGCTGGCGTTTACAGCTTACTCCAGCGCCTTTTTTGCCGAGATTTGGCGTGGCACCATCGAAGCTATTCCGAAGCCGCAGTGGGAGGGCGCAGTTTCCATCGGTCTGACCCGCTTCGAGCAACTCTACCACGTGATCGTGCCTCAAGCCGCACGCATAGCCTTGGCCCCAACGGTCGGCTTCTCTGTCCAGATTGTCAAAAACACCTCACTCGCCGCTCTGATCGGTTTTACCGATTTGGCTCGGGCCTCACAGCTCATCAACAACGTGACCTTTGAGCCGTTCCAAGTCTTCGGCGTCGCGGCCGCAATCTATTTCGCACTTTGTTTCCCAATCTCACTGCTGGCTCGGTCACTCGAGCGGAGGCTTCATGTCGGTCGTTGATGTCAAATCGGTCAAGAAGAATTTCGGCTCGCTCGAAGTTCTGAAGGACGTCTCCTTCTCGGTTGAGCGCGGCCAAGTGGTCGTCCTGATTGGGCGAAGTGGATCTGGCAAGACCACGATGCTGCGCTGTCTCAACGGACTAGAACAAATTGATGGAGGTGACATTCTGATTGACGGATTCCGGGTCTCAGAGCGGGGCGCAAACCTGCGCCAACTTCGACAGGACGTGGGCATCGTCTTTCAGCACTACAACCTCTTCCCGCATCTTACGGTGGAGAGGAATATTACGCTGGCGCTCACCGTGGTGAAAAAGATGCAGCGTGCCGAGGCGCGGAAGATCGCCGAACGCGTGCTCGCCCAAGTAGGGCTGGCAGAGAAGATCGACGCCTATCCCGAGCAGTTGTCCGGCGGGCAGCAGCAACGTGTCGCAATCGCGCGGTGTCTGGCCGCCTCTCCCAAAGTCATGCTCTTCGACGAGGTGACATCCGCGCTTGACCCGGAGCTGAAGGAAGAGGTGCTCCAAGTCGTCGAGGAACTCGCGCGCAACGGCATGACAATGGTTCTTGTGACTCACGAGATGAACTTCGCCCGGCACGTTGCCGACAGGATCATCTTCATGCATCAGGGCCGCATCCATGAATGCGGCTCGCCCACGGAGCTCTTCGAAGCTCCAAAGACGCCGGAGATGCGTCAGTTCATCGCTGCAACCCGATCCTAAGGAGGGAGACCGTCATGACAATGAACAAATGCCTCGGAATCATCGCCGCTGTCGCGCTGACATGCGCCAGTGCGGCGCCCGCGATAGCGCAGTCGTCGCTGGATGCCATTGTCAAACGTGGCAAGATCCTCGTTGCCATCGACATGGGATCTTCGCCCTACGCGATGACAAACGCCCAGGGGCAACCGGAGGGCTCCGACGTCGAGGCTGCGCAACTCCTCGCCAAAGACCTCGGAGTCGAGCTCGAAATCGTGCCAACCACAGGGCAGGGCCGTATCCCGGTGCTGTTGAGTGGAAAAGCTGACCTGACGATGGCCACGTTCAGCATCACGCCCGAGCGGGCCAAGACGATCGCGTTCTCGAATCCCTACGGCGTAATCCGCTCTGTCGTCTTCGGCGCCAAGGGGGCCGCGATCAAGGACCCCAAGGATTTGGACGGCAAGAAAATCGGCGTAACGCGGGGCACGACGCAGGAGCCGCAACTCGTCGCGACGGCCCCGAAGGGAGCCGAAATCATCCGCTTCGACGATGACGCCACCAGCATCTCGGCTCTGGGCTCAGGACAGGTTGATGCGCTCGGCACCGCCGACAACCGCACCCTCGTGCTCGAAAAGCGCTTCCCCGGCAAATTTGAGGTCAAATACGAGCTCGGCCTCTTCTACTACTCGGTCGGCATGCGCCGAAACGAACCCGATCTCATGCAATGGGTCAACACCTGGGTCTTCGTGAACAACCACAACGGCAAGCTGGGCCAAATCTTCGAAAAGTGGATCGGTCAGAAGCTGCCCACGCTGCCTGCGTTCTGAGCCATGGCCGATCCCATCATCGAGTGCGTGCTCGAGCACCGCTGCCTTCTTGGCGAGTCGCCTGTGTGGGCCGCCAACGAGGGCGACCTCTACTGGGTCGACATCCATAAGCCTTCCATCCTCCGCTGGAATCCCTCCAGCAGCGCGGTGGAGCAATGGCCCATGCCGGAAAACATCGGGTCCATCGGGCTGTCGCCGGATGGCTTGGTGGCGGCGCTTCGGCTCGGTTTCGCGACCCTCACGCTGCCTGCTGCCGCCATCACGCGCGGCCCGAGCCCGATCGCGGGGCGCGCCGACCTTCGTTTCAACGACGGGCGGGTGGACCGACGGGGTCGCTTCTGGGCCGGAACCGTTAGCGAGAAAAGGGAGCCTGGCCTCGCGTCGCTTTATCGCTTCGACCGCCGCGGCGTCGTGGAAATGGCGACGGGGTTCACGGTTTCGAACGGCATCTGCTGGAGTCCTGACAATCGAGTGATGTACTTCGCCGACTCCTGGACGCGCACGATCTACGCCTATGATTTTGATATTGAAGACGGCGAGCTGGGAGAGCGGCGCGTGTTCGCCACCTTTAAGGAAAACGAAGGCATCCCCGACGGGGCCACCGTGGACATCGACGGCTGCTACTGGATCACGCATTTCGATGGCGGCCGGCTCAGCCGCTACACGCCCGACGGCCGTCTCGACAGGTCCATCACCATGCCCGTTCCGAGACCGACGAGCTGCGCCTTCGTGGGGCCTCGCTTGGATACGCTGTTGGTTACGTCCGCGTCATTCAACTTGTCCGCCGAACAGATCGCAGCCGCCCCACTGAGCGGCTGTATCTTCGCCATCAATGTGGGAACCCAAGGGCTCCCCGATCCTGTCTTTGCTGCTTCCTGAGGCCATCAATGTCTATTGCCGAAGAGACCCGCACCATCCCTGAGAAGGTGCTCAAGACGTACTGCACAAGTGTCCTCGAGAAGGTCGGCGTGCCCCCCGACGAGGCCTACGAAATCATCGATAACCTCGTCGAGGCGGACTTGCGGGGTGTTGAGTCGCACGGCGTCGTGCGCATGCCGATCTACGTGCAACGCCTGGCTGCCCAGGCAACCAATCCACGACCTTCCATCAAGATCGTCCACGAGACTCCCAGCACCGCTGTCGTGGACGGCGACAATGGCATGGGTCAGCTTGTCAGCATCCGTGCCATGCAGATCGCAATTGACAAGGCGAAGGCCAACGGGGTCTGCAGCTTCGTCTCAGTACGCAACAGCAATCACTTTGGTGCTGCCGCCGAATACGCCAAGATGGCATGTGCCCACGACATGATCGGCTTCGCGTTCACCATCGGCGGAATTAATCACATGGTTCCCTGGGGAGGAGCCGAAGCCATGCTGGGCAACAACCCGTTCGCAGTCGCGCTCCCGGCCGGCAACGGGCTCCCTGTGGTGCTCGACATGGCCTGCTCCGTTGCCGCGCGGGGCAAGATCATCGTTGCGGCCAAGGAGGGCGTGCCAATTCCGGCCGATTGGGCAGTGGGTCCTGATGGCCAGGCGACCACCGACGCCGTTCACGCGCTCAAAGGCTTTGTCCAGCCCGTTGGGGGCCCTAAAGGTTATGCGCTGACCCTCGTTATTGGGATGTTGAGCACAATGCTGTCCGGCGCGAATTTCGGCAGCGAAGTCACGCATATGTATGAGGACCTTGAGAGGCCCCAGAACATCGGCCATCTTTTCGGCGCCCTGCCCATCGCTCTTTTCGAGAACGTCGAGACTTACCACAGCCGTATGGAGAAGGCCGTCAGGGACATTCGCGGGGTGCGGCGCGCGCCCGGTGTCGCGCGCGTCTTCCTGCCCGGCGAGCGCGAAGAGATAAGCGCGGCTCGCTTTCGGAACGAGGGCATTCCGATCGGTCTAGGCGTACTCGCGGAACTCGACGAGATGGGGGCTACGTACGGCCTGAACCTGAGCAGCCAAATTGGGAGCGCGGCGTGACCGACCCGGGAGAGCGCGTTACCCTCGGAAGTCGCGATCTTGAAGTCTGCCGTTTAGGATTCGGCTCTGCTCCCCTCGGCGGCCTCTTGCGCGCCACAAGCGGGAACGACGCGGATGCAGCCGTGGCGGCAGCCCTGGCGGCAGGGATCTTCTATTTTGACACCGCGCCGCAATATGGCGGCGGCCTTGCCGAAGAGCGCCTAGGATCAGCACTGAAGGCAGTGGATCGAGCGAAGGTCGTTGTCTCGACCAAGGTGGGCAAGCTGGTGACGCGGGACGCATCAGCCGGCGCAGTGTCCGGGTTTCCCGGCGCCCCGCCCCACCGGATCAGCTACGATTATTGCTATGACGGGGTGATGCGTTCCCTCGACGCAAGCCTTGAGCGAACCGGCCTGAATGGGTTCGATATTGTTCTCGTCCACGACGTGAACCGGAAGTACCATGGGGACGACGTCATGGACCGGTTGGACGAGGCCCTTCGTGGCGCCTGCCTCGCGCTCGCGCGATTACGCGATCAGGGCGTCATTCGCGCATTCGGGCCCGCCTCGAACGAACTTGACGTGATGCAGCGCTTCGTCCAAGAGGCTGACATCGACTGCATCATGCTGCCTCAACGCTTCACGCTCCTGGATCGTTCGGCCGGCGCGGAGCTTCTCCCAACTTGCGATGCCCGGGGGGTGGGAGTCCTACTGGCGGCGCCATTCGACTCCGGCGTGCTGGCGACAGGTCTGGTCGAGGGCGCTACCTATAACTACCAGCCTGTAACGCCCGAGGTGGCGGTGAAAGTCGGTCTGATCGAACGACTCTGCAAGCGACATGCGGTGCCGCTGGCGGCCGCCGCGCTACAGTTCGGCTTCAGGCATCCTGCCGTATGCAGCGTCGTAACGGGCATGCGAAGCGCGGATGAGGTGTCGCGAAACACCGACCTAATGCGACATCCGATCTCCGAAGAGTTCTGGATCGAGATGGACCAGCTTTAGAATTAACTCCGGCCGACCCTCTCGGAACCGGCGCAGAGACTAGCGTGGGCTGCCGCGAGTGTACCGGGTCGCTCACCCCGGAGGCGCGCTTAGACGTGTCTTCATTTGTTGCCCGTGGATCGCACACCAATCACGGAAGGCCGAAGGTGAGGCAGTCGCGGACGGGCGACCGTCTGCGCGCCGTTTCAATCTGTCGTGGCGGACGGCACTGCCGTCCGCTTTCCACCCAAGGCGGATTCTCAACGCGCGCCAGGTGAAAGTCGGCATTGGGTCAACAGCCCGCATTCAAGGTACGATTCTGCCTCGCGCTAAGAGCGGTCGCGGTTTACTTCCGCTTCGCGCCAGGCGACTTTCGCATCGCCACTCTGGACCCAGATCCGACCTTAGCGCCATGCGCGGTTGGAAACTGCCTGGGGTTAAAGCTTACGCCAGCAACTTTTTACTGCGCCGCTTAGTCCCAGAGGCAAGGAATCGAAAACCCCGCTGATTACCGCCATCTCCAGTGCGGGGCCGGGTGCCCTGCGTGAGGAAGGGGCGCTTGCGGCAGGCGATCAGCCAGCAGCACGCCGAAGAGGCCGGTCCGCAGGTCGGGCCCGCAGAACGCGAGGCTCGACACATTCGCAAGGACCGCGGCCCGGGCGTTGTCAATTTGTCGCCGGTCGACCAACCCCGCCCCGTAGGCACGTTCGACCTCCTCGACGTGTTCGGGGTGATGCTCCTCAAGCATGACACTGACCGTTCCGTCCGGCGCGATCCGCAGGACCCGGTTGGCCACGATGGTCGTGACCCATGCTCCTCCTTCGGAATCGAAGGCCAAGCCGTCCGGAAATTCGCCAGGGCCGAACTGCGCGACGGTTTCGCGGCCGGATAGCGCGCTGTCCGGGCCGATGCGAAAACGGGTCAGTTCGCGCTTATAGGTCTCGTTGACGTACAGCCAGCGGCCTGAGGGATCGACTCGACACTCGTTGGCGAAGCAGAGGTCGTCCGCGACGATCCTGGCGCCCTTCTCGTCCATGACCACCAGAAAACCATCCTGGACGGAGCGCGTGAAGGCGCCCATGCGCGGCGTGTGGCGTGTGCTGACCGTGATCCAGGCGCGCCCTGGCTGATGGTCGAAGCCGACGAAATTCGTGGACGGCAGCGTCTCGCCATCCACCTCCCGGAGCACGGGCGTGAGACTACCCTTCCGATCCAGTCTAAAGAGGCCGCCCTCATGCATGCCCAGGTGGGCGACCAGGAACGAGCCGTCCCGATCCAAGGCGATGCCATTGGGATGCAGAGGCTCCGACAAGTCCAGGCTGGCGCCGTAATAAAGCCGGTGCTCGCCTCCTGGCAGCACATGGGAAACCCCTCCTCGACGGTCCGAGGCGAAGACGTCGCCGGCCGAGGTGGCGAGAACACACTCAGGCCGCGCGAAACGCGACCCGAACAACTCCACCTGACTCAGGGGTATGGCGGGGGACGGCATCACTCGACTCGCTTTCGGATGTGTCCAAACCGGTCGTGGACACGGAACGCTTCCCGCCGGTCGCCGCCGGATCGAAGCGCCGCCGTGATCCGCTCTTCGGCCGCTTTCAAGGGGCCGGATTCGTCCAGCACCGCCAGGGCTAGGCCAGCCGGGATCACCACGAGGCCATCCGGGTCGGCCGACAGGATGTCACCCGGCCCGACGGCCACCCGTCCGCCGCCCTGCGCAGGAAGCGAGATCCCGTCTCCGACCCTGTCTATGCGCCAGATTCCCTTGGCGCTGCGCGGAGTGACGAAGCGGGCGACACAGGGAAGGCCCATGTCGGCGAGTTCGTCCGCATCCCGAACGCCGCCATCGGTGACAAACCCCACCGCTCCCGCACGCTTGAACGCGAGGGCGACGAGGCCGCCGATGACCGCTCCGTGCCGGTGGTCGCCGGAGTCGATCACCACCACGGAACCAGGGCTGACCTGTCCATCCACGTCGAACATGCTGGCGGCGCTGGCGGGCTGCTCACCAGGCGCGATCGTTCGCCCGGTTGCGCAAACGGCCCGGCCGATGAAAGTCGAGCGGCCGAGGTTGAGCAACCGACTGCACACGACGCTGCGCTCAAGCCCCATTTCGAGCAGCACGTCCGCCACGACCCCGGTCGGCAGGCGGCCGAGGCCCTGCAAGACCTCGTCGGAAACGGTGGTCACGAGCGGCTCTCCCGAAGCGGATCATGTGCGTCGGAGACGCCCAGCTCCGTCGCCAGCGCGCGCAGGGACGCCAGCACCTTGGCCTCGAGGGGTATCCCTGTCTTGAGCCGCTCGGCGTGGCGCCGCTGTTCCGGCTCACCGGCGACGATGATCTCTTCCACGCCGGGCGCGCGCTCCGACGCCTTGATCATAGCGAGGTAGGCGGCCATGCGGGTCTCGAAGGCTTTGCGTGGCATGAAAGCTTCAGGGTCGAGGATCAGGGCGAAGTGGCCCAGCCCCTGGCATTCCTGGGGAGCGCCGTACAGTTCCTTGATCTCGGCGCCGAGCGGGCCGCCGGTCAACACCCCGGCCAGGATCTCGAGCGCCATGGTGATGCCGAAGCCCTTGTAGCCGCCAATAGGCAGGATCCAGCCGCCTTCGATGATCCTCCTGGGATCCACAGTGGGCTTGCCGTCCTCGTCCACCCCGACGCCGGGCGGCAGTTCGAGACCCTTTTCAGCCGCGTAAAGAATCTTCCCGCGCGCCATGACGCCCATGGCGACATCGAGAAGGAAAGGCTCGCGCCCGCTCGCCGGGGCGCCGACGGTCAAGGGTAGGGGGCCCGTCATCCGGGTCAGGCCACCCCAGACCGGCATGTTGGGCGCGCCGTTGCTGGTCAGGAGGGCGATAAGGCCGTCCTCGACGGGTTTGCGGGCGTAGTAGGCGCCCTCGCCGTAATGGTTGCTGTTGGTGACGGCGGACACGCCGACGCCGGTTTGCCGGGCCTTGGTCATTGCGATGTCAACCGCGCGCGTCATGGCGACAGCCCCAAGGCCCCGCTCGGCGTCGATCAGGACAGCGGACGCGGTTTCGCGCAGGACCTTGCCCTTTGCTCCCGGCCGAAACCCGCCGCCCCGGATTTTCTCCACGTAAACAGGCAGGCGCATGACTCCGTGCGAGTGCATGCCGCGTGCATCGGCGGTGGCGAGCGTGTCGGCCACGAGCGCCGCCTCGTCGGCCGGCACGTCCACGGCCCTGAGCAACCGCTCTGCGAAGTTCCGAAGGACGTCAAACTGCACCGTCTGTTCCGATGAGGACTGCATACTGGGCCGCCGCTCTTCCGTGTTGGGGGCCACGCTCGGCCGCGGTTTGTCCCAGCGTTTGACGCCAGGTGAGCCGCGTGCACTTTCTCCGGCGCTGGCGCGCAGACGCCAGCGGCAACAAACGAGACTATTCGGTCCGTCGGGGCCGCAGGAGTCTCGACTGGGAAAACCCCGCTTCGCCGCACGAGAACCAACGTGCGTGGGAGCGGCTGGAACGGATCAAGGGCGATGCGCCTCGACCTCACGACGCTGCGGATCTTTTTGTCGGTCTACAACCTGCGCAGCCTCACACGGGCGGCCGAGCGCGAGCACATCGCGCCTTCCGCCGTCAGCAAGCGAATTCACGACCTCGAGCTCGACCTCGAAACCCCGCTGTTCCGTCGCCATCCCCGCGGCGTGTCGCCGACGGAGGCTGGCGAGGCGCTGGTGCGGCACGTGCAGAAGTTATTCGAGAACGTCAACCGGATGGAAGCGGAGCTTGGCGAGTACGCCGCCGGCGTCCATGGACAGATTCGCATCCACGCCCATTCGTCGGCGGTGGTCCAGTATTTGCCCGGCGACATCAGCAGTTTCTTGCGCGAGCACCCGGGCGTCCGGATCGACCTGCGCGAGGAGAGCACCAATGCGGTGCTGCAGTCGGTGTCGGACGGCGTCGCTGACATCGGGGTCTATGGCGGTAATGTCGAGGCGCCGCCGGGGACGAGGGTCCTGCATTACCGGCGGGACAACCTCGTCGCGGTGCTGCCCCTCGGGCACGTGTTGGCGGGCCGGGACAGCCTGGCCTTTGCGGAGATGCATGGGGCGGATCACATCAGCCTGGAGACGGGCAGTTCCCTGCAGGTTCTCCTCGCAGATGCGGCGGAAGCCGCAGGGCTGAGCATTCCGGTGAAGATCGAGGTCACGACTTTCCAGGCCGCATGGCGCATGGTCGAAGCAGGCCTCGGCGTGGCTGTAATGCCGAAGGGCGTGGTCGCGTCCGCCGTGGAGAAGGGCAGGGTGGTTGCGGTGCCCCTGACCGACGACTGGGCCCACAGGCGGCTCTCCATCTGCGTCCGCGGCGGGCGGGACCTCGCCGCGCCGGCGCGGCGGATGCTTAAGCACTTGACCGCGGCGGCGAGCGAGCCTTCCCGCTCGGCGAACGATCCGCTGCCGAACCGCGAATGGAACGGCGCGGCCGCGCCACGCTAGTGTGTCAGAGACATGAGCAACATTCCCCTTCGCGCCGGCGTCGACGGTCCCCTCCGTTCCCTGAGAGTCCTCGAACTCGGCCACTTCATCGCCGCGCCGTTCTGCACGCGCCTGTTGGCTGACCAGGGCGCCGACGTCATTAAGGTTGAGCCGCCGGGCGGCGACCCCGCCCGCGACTGGGGCAAGAAGGTCGACGGCCAGTCCGTGATGTGGTCCATGCACAACCGAAACAAGCGGTGCGTGACACTGGACCTGAAGGATCCCGCCGAGCGCACCAAGATCGAGGCACTCATCGACTGGGCCGACGTGCTCGTCGAGAATTTCCGTCCCGGCCAGTTGGAACGGTGGGGCCTCGGCGTCGAGACCCTGCATGCCTGGAACCCTCGGCTGATCATCGCCCGGATCTCCGGCTACGGCCAGGACGGTCCCTATCGCGACAGGGCGTCCTTCGGCGCCGTGGGCGAAGCCTTCGGCGGCGTGCGCCACCTCACGGGCTACCCGGAGGGCGTGACGGAGTTGCCCCCCGTCCGAACGGGCGTTTCGTTCGGGGACGACGTCGCGGCCCTGTACGCCGCAATGGGGATCCTGGCCGCCGTTCACGAGCGCGACGTGCTCGGCACAGGCAAAGGCCGCGTGATCGACATCGCGCTCTACGAAGGCGTATTCAGCCTGCTGGAGGGCGCGCTTCCCGAATACGCGTCCTGCGGGATCGTGCGACAGCCCTCCGGCTCCGCCATGCCCACCTCCGTGCCGTCTGACACCTACAGGGCGCGTGACGGCTGGCTTGTAATCGCAGGCAATTCGGACGCCATCTACCGGCGCCTCTGCGTGATCGTCGGGCGGCCCGACATGGCCGAGGACCCCCGGCTTTCGACGAATGCGGGGCGCCTCGCCCACCGGGCGGAGGTCGACGCGGCGATCGCGGCGTGGGTGGAGACGATGGAGGCCGCGGAAGCCGAGCGGATCCTGAACGAGAACTCCGTACCCGCCACGCGCGCATTCACGATCGCGGACTGCGTGCAGGATCCACACTACAAAGCGCGTGGCATGGTGGTGGACTTGCACGATCCCCTGATCGGGGCAACCCGGCACGCCGGGATCGTGCCCCGGTTCGACGGATCGGGGGCCACTGGCCGCATCGCCTGGCCCGGCCCTGCGCTCGGCCAGCACAATGACGAGGTGTTCGAAGAACTCCTCCCGCCCCCACAGCAGAGGTGAAAAAATGACGTGCTTATCTGACCGTGCGGTCGAAATCGTCGATGTCACAGCGCGCGATGGACTGCAGAACATCCCGGTATTCGTGCCCACGGCCACCAAGATCGAGCTGATTCGCAAGGTGCTCGCGGCGGGCGTGAAGCGCCTGGAGATCGGCTCCTTCGTGAGCCCGAAGCACGTTCCGCAGATGGCCGACATGGAAGCGGTCGTCAGCGGGCTGGGACGCCGCGACGGCGTGCGGGGCATGGCGCTCGTCCCCAATTCCAAAGGCGCGGAGCGGGCGCTCGCGGCCGGGATCACGGACCTCATCTTCGTGATCTCGATGACCGACGCACACAATATGAGCAACGTGCGGCGGCCGACCTCGGCATCGATCGACGATCTGGCCAGTTTGGTCGCCGAGCGGGATCCGGAAGGCCGCTTGCGCATCCGAGTGGGGATTGCCACCGCCTTTCATTGTCCCTTCGAGGGCGATGTCGGCCAAAGCCTGGTGATGGAGAACATGGCCCGGATCGTCGCGATCCGCCCGGGCCTGGAACTGGCCCTGAGCGACACGACGGGAATGGCGCTGCCGCCCCATGTGGCCGCGCTTTCAAGCGCGGCGCTTTCCGAGTTCGGGGAGCGCGCGACATTCGTATTCCACGGGCACGACACCGCGGGCTTCGGCGTCGCCAATGTGCTCGCCGCCTTCGAGGCCGGGATCACGTCCTTCGACGGCGCGGTTGGCGGGCTGGGCGGTTGCCCGTTCGCGCCGGGCGCGACAGGCAACATCGCCACGGAGGACCTAGTCTATCTCTTCGAACGCATGGGCGTCCCGACGGGGATCGACCTCGGACGCCTTCTCGAGGCCGCCGATCTCGCGGCCAGCCTGCCGGCGGCCCAGGCCGGGGGCCACGTCCGCGGGCTTCCGCGGGGCCGGCTGCTGGCTGGCCGGTCCGCCTGCGCGGCGTGATGACCTCGTATTATCGCCCCCAGCGAAACTGGGGCGCACGGCTGCACCATGTCCAGCAGCATGGGCTCGACATGCTGGTGCTGGAGAACGAACTGCTGCGCGTTACCCTGGCCGTGGGACGCGGGGCCGATGTCGTAGAGTTTCTCTACAAGCCCCGCGACATGGATTTCGTTTGGCTGTCGGCCAACGGCGTGCGCCATCCCGCCCTGCGGGCGGTTGCTCCCCCAGATCCGAGGATGGCCTTCTACGACGCTTATCCGGGCGGGTGGCAGGAGGTATTCCCGGTGGGTGGCGCCCCCTCCGGCGGACCGGGCCTCCCGTTCGGCAGCCATGGCATGCACGGTGAGGTTTGGCATCGGCCTTGGGACTGGCTGATCCTGGAGGACACGGCCCGGTGCGTCGCCGTCCGACTGACCGTCAGAGCCGAAACGCTGCCATATACGCTGGTTCGCGAGGTTTGGCTCGAAAGCAGATCGCCTGCGCTCGAATTCGAGGAGACGGCCACCAACGAGAGTGGGACAGACCTGCCCCTGGTCTGGGGCCATCACATCACCTTTGGGCGCCCGTTCCTCGGGCCCGGCGCCACGATCGAAATGCCGGCTGGCGTTGAAGTGGTCACCGGAGACATCAGCCGCACCCACTGCGAGCGGCGTCTCGCAGAAGGTCGCGTCTTCCCCTGGAGCGAGGCCGTGGACGGGGCGGGCCAGCGCGTCGACCTCGGCGTCCTGCCGCCGGCCGGCGCGCCCAGCGAGATGGTCTACCTGCGCGGTTTCCGGGAAGGGGGCTACACGGTGCGCAATGGCGACCTAGGCCTGCACGTCGGCTGGGAGGCAGCTGTGATGCCCTTTGTGTGGTTCTGGCAGGAGTTCGGCGCGGCTCGCGACTATCCGTGGTTCGGGCGGCACTACAACATCGGCCTCGAACCCTTTACGAGCATGCCTCGGGAAGGCCTGGCCGCGGCTGTCGAGAACGGGACGGCCCAGCGCCTGCGGGGAGGCGAGAGCCGCCGCTTCTCCATGCAGGCGCGGGTTGTCGAAGGCTGACTTCGCTCCTGGTCATCGCCCCTGGAGCATGTGCGGCACGAAGAGCACCAAGTCGGGCACATAAGTCACGAGCAGCAGCACCGCCACCTCCAGCAGCAGGAAGGGCAGGATCGCCTTGCTCATCTGCTCCAGCGAGAGCTTGGCGACTCCTCCCGCGACGTAGAGCGACAGACCCACGGGCGGAGTGATGGTCCCGATCATCAGGTTGATGGTCATCATCACCCCAAAGAAGATCGGGTCTATCCCGAACTGCTGCACGAGCGGCATGAACACCGGGGTAAAGATGATGATCGCCGACCCGCCGTCGATGAAGCAGCCGACCACCAGCAGCAGTAGATTGATCACGAGGAGGACGACCGCTTGGCTGGTGAAGGTGTGGCTGAAAAAGCTGGCCACCGACTGCGGGATCTGGTTCATCGCCAGGATGAAGCCAACCAAGTTGGCGACCCCGACGATGATCAGCACCATCGCGGTAGACACCCCCGCGCGATACAGGATCTCCGGCAGTTGGCGCGGATGCAGCTCCCGGTAGCCGAACATACCGACCAGCAGGGCGTACACCGCGGCCACGACGGCCGCTTCGGTCGCCGTAAAGACGCCGCTCAGGATCCCGCCTACGATGATGAAGGGCATGATAAGCGCGCCGGAGGCCGCAAAGAAGGCGGCGCCAAGCTCTTTGAGCGTCGGCAGCCGCTCGTCCCGCGGATAGTTGTGCTTGCGGGCCAATAAGTAGACGACGGCCATGAGACCGATGGCCATGAGGACGCCCGGCACGATGCCGCCGAGGAACAGCGATCCGATCGATACGCCCGCGATCGATCCATAAAGCACCATCGGGATGGAGGGCGGGATGATGGGACCGATCACGCCGGAGGCTGCGATGACGCTGGCGGAAAACCCCGCGTCGAACCCGCGCCGCTTCATGATGGGGATCAGGGTCGAGCTGATCGCGGCCGTATCCGCCACCGCCGAGCCGGAGATTCCGGCGAAGAACGTGGAGGCGACTACCGCGACGTGCCCCAGGCCACCTGTGATCCAGCCGACGAGACAGTTGGAGAACCGCACCAGCCGGGCGGAGATACCGCCTGTCTCCATGAGCGCGCCGGCCAGCACGAAGAATGGGATCGCCATGATCGGAAACGAGTCCATCCCGGCGAAGACCCGCTGGACGACCAGTTCAGGCACCAGATAGCCGGTCATGGCGAGCACGGCCAAGGCGCCCAGGGCGAGCGCGAATGCGATCGGCACGCCGATCAGCATGGTGGCCATGAAGACGCCGAAGAGAAGAGCGGTCGCGGTCATTGGGTCAACGCCACGTCGCCATGAGCAACGTGCTCCGGATCGGAAACGCGGGGACGGCCTTGCACGATGTCGACTGCCATGGCGCAAAGCGTCCAGAGCAGCATCAGGAGCGAGGATCCGGGGATGACGAGGTAGACCCATCCCATGGGGATCTGGGTGGCGGGCGCGAGCTGCGACCACTCGGCCTCGCTCAGTTTGAAGCCGCCGACCACGAAGAAATAAAGGCAGATCAGCACGCCGACGTATTGGAGCGCCCGGAAGACGGCCCACAGCGGCGTCGGGAGCATGTCCACGAACATCGATACGCGGATGTGCTCGTCGCGGCGGATCAGGATGGCCGCCCCGATGAAGGACAGCCACACGAACGCGAAGCGCGCCACTTCCTCGGACCAGCTCAGAGAAAAGTTGAAGAAATAGCGTGCCATGACCTGCGCGAAGACCACGCAGGTCATCGTCGCCATCATGACGATGATCAGCCAGCGCACGGCGCTGGTCAGAACGGAATTCAGCTTTACGAGAAGGTCTGTCACAGGACCACCCAACACCAGGGAGAGGGCCGGGGACACTCACGTATCCCCAGCCGCGGTTCAGGCCTTCGTGGACTCGATGAGCTCGATCCACTGCTTGGCCTTCGGGCCGAACTCCTTCACGGCCTCGTCCCGCAGCGGCAGGACCGCCGTCCTGAAGGCGGCGCGGTCGGCGTCGTTCACTTGGGCGCCGGCCTTCTTCATGACCTCGAGGAGCCGCCCGTCGTCGGCGCGAACGGCGGAACGCTGCACGTCCTGGGACTCCTTGACGGCGTCGGCTACGATCTTCTGGTGCTCGGGCGACAGCCGCCCGAACAGTTTGTTGCTGTACAGCACCATGTGGGTCAGATGCAGGTGCCCGGTCAGCGAGATGAACTTGTTCACCTCGTAGATCTTGGAGCTGTAGATGTTAGAGACCGGGTTTTCCTGGCCGTCAACGACGTGCTGCTGAACCGCGGTGTAGACTTCCGAGAAGGGCATCGCGACCGGGTTCGCGCCCATGAGCCGCAGCGTGTTCAGGTGGTACTTGGCCTGCGGCGTGCGAATCTTGAGGCCGTTGAGGTCAGCCGGCGTGACGATCGGCTTTGAGCTGTTGGTCACGTGCCGCATGCCGGCCTCATAAAAGCCGAGCAACTTGACGCCGTGCTTTTCGACGAGGCCGCGGATCTCCCCGCCGAAGGGGCCGTCGAACACGGCGTACGAATGGGCGCTGTCGCGGAACAGGTAGCCGCTTTCAACCACGTTCAGAATGGGCTCATAGGAGCCGAAGAAGCCCACGGTGACCCACGTCATCTCCTGCACGCCGAGGCGCAGGTTTTCGATCATAGTGCGCTGGTCGCCGATCTGGCTGTCCGTGAAGACCTGAACCTCAAGCTCGCCGTTGCTGCGCTGCTCGACGATCTCCTTGATCTTGCGAGCGCCAATGTTTTCGGGGTGATCGCCGGAGACGGTCGTGCCGATGCGGATAACCGTCTTCGCCTGGGCGGACCGGGGCAGGGCCATCGTGGCCCCCGCGGCGGCGGCGCCCGCGAGCACGTGACGGCGATTCAGGTTGAACTTGCTGGCGTCCATTGCGCTTCCTCTCAGTTTTTTCGTTGATGTCTGCGTGATCGGCGGGGTCACATCCGCGGCGTGCCTTCCGCCACGTAGCCGCCATCCACGTAAAGGATTGCGCCCGTGACGTAGGGGGTCAGGCCCGAGGCTAGAAAAGCCACCGCACGGCCGATGTCTTCCGGCTCACCGATCCGGCCCACCGGCACTCGTTTCAGTGTCGCCTGCTGCAGCGCTACGTCCTCAGGCTTCGTGCTCTTGTAAAGCGGCAGGTTGATTTCCGTGCTGATTGTCCCGGGCGCGACCGCGTTCACGGTGACGCCGTGCGGGGCAAGCTCGACGGCCAACTGCTTGGTGAACATGTCGATAGCCGCCTTGCTGGCGCAGTAGGAGCCCATGCCCGCCTTGGCCACGCGTCCGTGGATGGAGGAGGTGTTGATGATCCGCCCGAAGCCGCGCTTCACCATCGCTGGCGCAAAGGCCCGGGAGCAGTTGAAGCAGCCATACAGATTCGTCTTCAGGACGCGGTCCCAGTCCTCGAAGCTGTCTTCCAGGATCGGCTTGCGGGACAGCGTGCCGGCGTTGTTGACCAGGATGTCCACCGCCCCCAGACGCTCGGTGATCCTCAAGGCCACGGCCTGGACGTCCGCGGCATCGGAGACGTCCGCCTGGAACGCCGCGGCTTTCGGCAGGGCCGCAGCCAGCTGCTCCGCACGGTCGATATTGTCACGGTCGACGATGGCGATGGTCGCGCCTTCGGCCGCGAGCGCTTCGACGATGCCGCGGCCGATGCCACGGGCGCCGCCGGTCACCACCGCCACTGTGTTGTGTAGGTTCAGATCCACGCGAAGGTCCTCATAGCTGGCCGGCATTCTTGCGAAGGATGCCGATCATCACCTCGCCGCCGCGGCGGCGATGAATTCGCTGCAACTCACGGGCCCCTTCCGCGTCGCCCCGGCGAAGCGCGTCAACGATCAGGCGGTGCTCCAGGGTGGACACCACCGGCGGGGGGCGTTGGTGGATCATGGTCATCCGCACGCGGTGGGCCTGGTCCGACACGCTGGCGATCATGGCGGCGAGCCGGGCGTTGCCGGACAGAGCGACAATGGCGCGATGGAAATCCTCGTCCGCCCGCGCCCAGGCGAGCCGGTCGTCGTTCTCCAGCGCCCGCTCCATGATGGCCGCGGGCTCCTCGAGCAGCTGCAGGTCCGTATCCGCAAGGGCGCGCCGGGCGGCCAGCTCCGCCGCCTCCGCCTCCAGGGCGGTGATGATCTGGTAGATCTCGGTCATATCGGCGGCCGAGATCGGCAGGACCTGCACGCCATGACGGGGCCTGAGGGTGACAAGGCCCTGCGCCTCCAGTTGGACGAGCGCTTCCCGCACGGGGGTCCTGCTCATTCCGAGCTCCAGCGCGATTTCGGCCTCGAGGACGGTGAAGTTGGCGCGCCACTCATTTTCCAGAATGCGCCGCCGCATCTCCTGGAGAGCCTGCTCCACAAGGGAAAGACGCCTGGGGGGGCGCGCTTTGAGCGTTGTCATGGCCGCGCTCTCATGCCGAGTACCGCACTTGTACCGCCGGTCTGGCTCACCGTCCCGCTCTCCTACCGCTCGCCGCGGCTCTCTGGCCCCGGGCGGCGCCTCAAGACTATGAGAGCTTGAGGCCGAGCTGCAGTCGCGGTTCGGTAAGTCGGCCTTCGCGGTTCGCGATGGCCGGCGCTGACTCGGTCTGGCAGGGTGCGCGCGGCCACCGCCCTCAGGACTCCAGCGGCAGCGTTTCGAGCTGCGCCGCCACACGGTCGACGATCGCCTGGGTGCCGGAGTCGCCGCCGAGCTCGAAGGGCCTGAGATCGCCAGGCATGAACGACGCGTCCACGGCGCGCTGCAGCAGGTCGGCAGCGGCCAGGCAGGTCGGGAGCTGCCGCGTCTCACCCAGCCACTCCAGCATCATCGCGGCGGAGAGGATCATGGCGGTCGGGTTCGCTTTGCCGCTCCCCACGATGTCCGGCGCAGTGCCATGGCACGGCTGGAACATGCCGTGCGAAAGCCCGATGTCGGCTGAAGGCGCCATCCCCATGCCCCCCATGAGGGCCGCGCCTGCGTCGGACAGGATGTCGCCGAACTGGTTCTCTGTGACGATCACGTCGAAGATCCAGGGCCGCCGGATCAGGTCCAGGGCGGTGGCGTCCACATTGAATGCGCGCGCTTCCACGTCGGGGAAGGCCGCCGCCCGCTCGAAGAAGATCTGGCGCATAAACGCGAAGGCGCGGAACACGCCGGACTTGTCGACGCAGGTGACCGTGCCCGCGCTGCCCTTTGCCTTGCGGCGCCGGCCGAGGTTGAAAGCGAAGTCGAACAGACGCTCGGAGCCGGCGCGAGTGATCTGCCAGGTCTCGCGCGCATAATCATGCGTGACTTCGCCATTGCCGCGGGAGGTGAACAGGCCTTCGGTCGATTCCCGAATCAGAACGAAGTCCAGTTGTTTGGCCCTCGGGTCGGAGAGGGGGCTCGGCGCGCCTGGAATGCTGCGAACGGGCCGGACGCCTGCGAACAGCTCGAGCCTGAATCGCAGGTCCAGTTGCGGGGCGATCTCGATGCCATCCGGCCGGCGCACGTCTGGCAGGCCCATGGCTCCGAACAAGATGGCGTCCGCGGCCGCCGCCTTCTCGAAGACCTCCTCCGACATGGGCGTGCCCGTGCGGCGGTAGCATTCCGCGCCGGCGTCCAACTCCTCGTAACTGAACTTAGGTCCACCCACCCGTTCCAGTGCCCGGTCCAACAGCGCGATCGCCGGTTTCATCACCTCGGGGCCGATACCGTCACCCGGCATCACCGCAACCGATATGGAGTTTTTAGGGCTGATGCTCAACATCACTCATTGTCACCAAATTCGAACCAGGGGCAGAACGTATACATTAATGCCGGACGGTCAACCGCCCTACAAAGATAGTTCTCCCAGCTGGATGGTTGCGCATGCGTTGTGCCTCCATTCGCGACGGGGACGGGCGCAGCTACGAGCGTCCGCCGGGTCGTTTGTCCGGTCGGCCGAAGCTGGGAGGGCGGGAGCCGCCGCATCGGACAACTTCAGCTACGCCGCGCACTTGCACACCAGCGGCGGGGCAAAGCCGACGCAGTATAGACATTGATTGTTCAGCCAGTGGACGCGATGGGATGTCTGCTTAGGGCCGTTCGCGCTGCCCTGCGCACATAGGACGATGTGCAAACCGACGTGCGTCAGCTCATTTGGTCAGCTCCCTAAACGGCGGGAACCTCAACATCGTTACTGTGTAACGGCCATTCTCACCCAGATGACGCCCGAACACATCGCTCTCACGAGGGCCAAGAAACCGATGGACGCTTCGTCAAGGTCGAAGAGTTCGCAGGCACCATTGAATGGGCCGCATGCCCAGACTGGCTTCACGACGGCTCCATGTTCGACATATCCGGCGGCCCGGGCGGATTACTGAGCATTGCCATGACAACTCCATTGCGCATCGGAATCATCGGATTTGGCTACATAGGCCGGCGGTACGCAGACTCGATCGGCGGCCGGCCGGACTGCATACTTGCCGGCGTGGCGGACCCGTCGGAGCAGGCACGGTCAGACTGGGAAGCCCGTTTAGTGTCTGGGCGGCCGACCATCGCGAGCTTCTTGACGGGGTCAACGCCGCGGTGATCGCAACGCCGAACCACCTCAACCTCCCGTCGGCCCTGGACTGTTTCGGGCGCCGCTTGCCGGTGCTGGTCGAGAAGCTCGCCGAAACTGCTGAGGCGGCGCCTATCAGGCTTGGCGATTGGGGGGAATGTAGGTTTAGCCCAGACCGAACCCGGTATTGATCTCACTAGACAAGGTCTTGCCGGAGGCTGGACACCAAAGCGTCATTTGAGGCCAGTTGGGCTGTCAGACGCACTGGATTTGGCGCGTCATCGCCCCTTACGACGTCTGCGAGTGAGCCGCGCCCGTGAGCAGCCGCAAATGCCTCAAAAGGGGACGGCCCGGCCGTGTCAGGGTCGCCGCCGAGGATGACGCGCTCGGTTTCGACGTGTTGTATTTCGGCCGCAATGGCGTCGAGTTCGGTGAGGGCGGCCAGCTGCGCAGAATCGGGCTGCGGTCGAGCCAGACGGCGCCGCGTCGAGTCGATTGTGTGATCGTCTTCGACGGCCCATGCCCGGGCGATTCGCGCGGCCTGGTTCCTCACCGCAGTCTTCGTGGAACGCTTCCACTTGCTGCGGCCCAGGGCCGAACGGAGGTCTCTGGGTACGTCCCTGACGTAGTACCAGTTTTCCGAACGCGGGAGCTTTTGCAGGTAATCGGACTTGGTTGATCGCATGTGGAACAGAGCCCTCTGTGGCGCCATTCCGAACCACGTTCCGAACCACTTGTCGAGCCTCAAACCCCATGACAGCAGGGGTTTGAGGCTCAGCCTAGCGGAATCCGTCAGTACGAGTAGTACATCGAGAACTCGACCGGGTGGGGCGTCATCTCGAACTTCATGACGTCCTGCATCTTCAGCTCGATATAGCTGTCGATGAAGTCGTCGTTGAACACGGCGCCGGCCTTCAGGAAGGCGCGGTCGCGGTCGAGATTGGCCAGCGCCTCGCGCAGCGAGCCGCAGACGGTCGGGATCTTCTTCAGCTCGCGCGGGGGCAGGTCGTAGAGATCCTTGTCCATCGCCTGGCCGGGATCGATCTTGTTGGCGATGCCGTCGAGGCCCGCCATCAGCATCGCCGCGAAGGCGAGGTAGGGGTTGGCCATCGGGTCGGGGAAGCGCACCTCGACGCGCTTGGCCTTCGGCGAAGACGTGTAGGGGATGCGGCACGAGGCGGAGCGGTTGCGGGCCGAATAGGCCAGCAGCACGGGCGCCTCATAGCCCGGGACCAGGCGCTTGTAGGAGTTGGTCGACGGGTTGGTGAAGGCGTTCAGCGCCTTGGCGTGCTTGATGATGCCGCCGATATAGTACAGGCACTCCTGCGACAGGTCGGCGTATTTGTTGCCCGCGAACAGCGGCTTGCCGCCCTTCCAGATCGACTGGTGCACATGCATGCCCGAGCCGTTGTCGCCATAGATGGGCTTGGGCATGAAGGTGGCCGTCTTGCCGTAGCTCTGGGCGACGTTGTGGATGCAGTACTTGTAGATCTGCATCTGGTCGGCCATCAGTGTCAGCGTGTCAAACTTCATGCCGAGCTCGTGCTGCGCCGACGCCACCTCATGGTGGTGCTTCTCGACCTTGACGCCCATGGCCGCCATGGCCGCCAGCATCTCGCCGCGCATGTCCTGGGCGCTGTCCTGCGGGGGCACCGGGAAATAGCCGCCCTTGGTGGCGATGCGGTGGCCGAGGTTGCCGCCCTCATACTCGGTGTCGCCGTTGGTCGGCAGCTCGATGGAGTCGAGCTTGAACCCCGTATTGTAGGGGTCCGACTGGAAGCGCACGTCGTCGAACACGAAGAACTCGGCCTCGGGGCCGACGAAGATCGTGTCGCCGACGCCGGTGGACTGGAGATAGGCCTCGGCCTTCTTGGCGATGCCGCGCGGGTCGCGCGGATAGGGCTCGCCCGTGGTCGGCTCCAGCACGTCGCACACGATCGACATCGTCGAGGCGGCGAAGAAGGGGTCCATCTGGGCGGTGGCCGGGTCCGGCATGAGGGTCATGTCGGACTCGTTGATCGCCTTCCAGCCGGCGATCGAGGAGCCGTCGAACATGGTGCCTTCGGCGAAGATGTCCTCATCGACCATCGACACGTCGAAGGTCACGTGCTGCCACTTGCCGCGCGGGTCGGTGAAACGGAAGTCGACGTATTTCACGTCGTTGTCCTTGATCGCCTTCAGGACATCCTTGGCGGTCTTCATGAGTCATTTCCTCTTCAGAGCGTTTGGATTGCTTGTGTCGGACGGGTTTGCAGGTGAACTCGGCGTTTGAACTCGGGCCGCAGGCTGGACGGGCGCCCGGGGCCGGACGCGGGGTCCGATCCGGTCTGGGCGGCCATGAGGCATGGCGGCGTGGGCGACGGCGGCGCGCGGAGCTCCGCCGACAGGGGGACGTCAGATCGCGTCCAGGCCGGTCTCGCCGGTCCGGATGCGAATGGCTTCCTCCACGGGGCATACAAAGATCTTGCCATCCCCGATCCGCCCGGTCTGGGCGGCCTTGCGGATGGCGTCGACGGCGCGCTCGACCATCTCGTCCGGGAGCACGATCTCGATTTTGACCTTGGGAAGGAAGTCGACCACGTATTCGGCGCCGCGATACAGTTCCGTGTGGCCCTTCTGGCGGCCGAAGCCCTTCGCCTCGGTGACCGTGATGCCCTGCAGGCCGACCTCCTGGAGAGCCTCCTTCACGTCGTCCAACTTGAACGGCTTGATGATCGCTTCGATCTTCTTCATCGGTGACCCGGATCCTCGGCTGGTGGCGTCGACGGCCCTTCGGGAAGCACGACCCGGCTCTTAGCAGAAACCGTGCCTCGTGCGCCACCTTCACTTGGCGGAACGCCGCGCCGGGCTCGGCTGCGCGGGAAGGCGGATGGGGTCTGGCGCGATGTCCGGGAGGCTCTGCTCTCGATCGGGGCAGAATGCCTCAAAAACAGGCAACATCGTCACGGGACGATGCTGATCAGGGGAGACTAGGCGATGGACGAGGTCTTGACCACCGCGCAGATGCACGAGGCCGACAGGCTGGCCATCGCCGCGGGCGTCCCGGGTCCGGCCCTGATGGACAAGGCCGGGGCGGCGGTGGCCGACGCGGTCTGCCGCCGCTTCGGCGCGGGGGCGAGGGCGCTCGTCCTGTGCGGACCGGGAAACAATGGCGGCGACGGCTTCGTGGCCGCGCGCATCCTCGCCGCCCGGGGGTTCCGGGTTGAGGTCGCGCTGCTGGGCGACAGGGCCGCGCTGCGGGGCGACGCCGCCGGCGCGGCGAACCGCTGGACGGGTCCGGCCGCGCCGCTGTCGTCGGCGGATCCGGCCGCCGCGGACGTCGTGGTCGACGCGCTGTTCGGCGCGGGCCTCTCCCGCGACCTCGACGGCGAGGCCCTTGCGGCCGTGGAGCGGGTCAACGCCTCGGGCCGGCCGGTGGTGGCGGTCGACGTGCCGTCGGGCCTCGACGGCGACTCCGGCCGCCAGCGCGGCGCCGCGATCCGGGCCTCCGAGACGGTGACCTTCTTCCGGCTCAAGCCCGGGCATCTCCTCTATCCGGGGCGGCGGCTGTGCGGCCCGGTCCGGCTGGCCGACATCGGGATTCCGGCCGGCGTCCTCGACGCGATCCGGCCCAGGGTTCGGCGCAACGGCCCCGACCTGTTCCGGGCCGCCTTCCCGGGTCCCGACAAGGAGGGGCACAAATATGGCCGCGGCCATGCGGTCGTGGCGTCGGGCGGCCTGGAGTCGACGGGGGCGGCGCGCCTCGCCGCCCGCGCGGCGCTGCGGGTCGGCGCCGGCCTGGTCACGGTGGCGTCCCCCGGCGAGGCCATGGCCGCGCACGCGCCGGCGCTCGACGCCGTGATGCTGCGCCGGGCCGACGGGCCGGAGGGACTCGCCGCGCTGCTGGCCGACCGGCGGCGCAACGCGCTCGTGCTGGGCCCGGCGCTCGGCGTGGGCGACGCGACCCGCCTGGCGACGCGCGCCGGCCTGGCGGCGGGCTGCCGCGCGGTCCTCGACGCCGACGCGCTCACGAGCTTCGCCGGCGACGCCGGCGCCCTGGCGTCGCTGATCGCCGCGACCCCTGGCCGGGACGTCGTCGTCACGCCCCATGCGGGGGAGTTCGCGAGGCTGTTCAAGGGAGTGGCGAGCGTCCTTGATTCGCCGTCCAAGCTCGCCGCCGCCGTCGCGGCGGCCGAGATGCTGGGCGCGGTCGTGATCCTGAAGGGCCCTGACACCGTCATCGCCGCGCCGGACGGCCGCGCCGCCATCAACGCCAACGGCGCGCCCTGGCTGGCCACGGCCGGCTCGGGCGACGTCCTGGCCGGAATGACCGTCGGCCTCCTCGCCCAGTCCGTGGCCGCCTTCGAGGCCGCCTGCGCCGCCGTCTGGCTCCACGCCGAAGCCGGCGCGTCCGTCGGCCCCGGCCTCATCGCCGAGGACCTCCCCGAAGCGCTGCCGCGCATCCTCGCCGCCTATTTCCAACCCGCCCGCTAGCGCCTCCCTTCTGGCCCCCAGCGGCGCTTCTCAATGGTTCAGCCCCATCACGCCCCTCATCCTGAGGATTAACCACCCCGTCATCCCCGGCGCGCCGCAGGCGCGGGAAGGGGATCCAGGAAGGCCGGGCCAAGAGCGCCCCTCGCCACCCCTCCTGGATCCCCTTCCCGGCGCTCCGCGCCGCCGGGAATGGCGGCGGCGGGCGGGAGAGGAGAACGCCGTCACCCTGCTTCCCGGCCCACCACCCCCTCGTCCTTCGAGACGCATCGCCAAGGGGCGATGCTCCTTAGGATGAGGGGGAGCGAGCGCAAAGCCAGGCCCGTCATCCCCGACGCGCCGCCGGGAACGGCGCTTGACAAACGGAAAAAAATCCTACAACTCTTGTGACGCTCTGGTCCACGGAGGGGCGTCTGCAGCGTGAGGACGTGGACCAGGGGCGGCGGTCGCCGAAGGCCGGGCTCACCACCCGGTTCGAGGCGGCGGACGGAAGACAAGGTCCGACCAGCGAAGCGCGAAGGGGCTGAAAGGGCCCCGGGATCTTCCTTCCATCCTCCAACGTCGCGCGCGGAGCGGCGGGGCCTGGCGGCCTCCCGGCTTCCACTCTACCCACCGCACTCGCCTTGGGGCCCCCAGCTACGCCGCTCCGCGCCGCCCTCCCCCTCCGGGCC
>NZ_JBTAMK010000021.1:0-33865 GCF_054796215.1 Alsobacter sp. SYSU BS001988
CGACGGCGAGGCGAGCTGGACCGCCGTCTGCCAGGTCCGGCGCAAGGGCGAGCGAAGCTGGCTGGTGCGCAGCTTCGACACCGCCGACGCCATCCGGGCGCGGGTGTGGGGCAAGGCCGGGCCGTGGAGCGAATATCCCAAACGCATGCTGCAGATGCGGGCCCGGGCCTTCGCCCTGCGCGACGGCTTTCCCGACGTGCTCGGCGGGCTCTATCTGCGCGAGGAAGTCGAGGGCTCCGGCTTTGCCGCCCGCGCGCCCGCGCCCGCCCATCTGTTCGGCGCCGGGCCGGGCGGGGCCGGCCGCGAGGGCTTCGAGGCGAGCGGCGCGGCGTCGCCGGGATCTGCGCTGGAATTTCGCAAGGTCGGGCCGCGGGCGGAGGTGCCGCCGGCTGCGGCGGCCTGCGCCGAGGCTGCGTGGGCGGAGCGAGGAGCAGCGGAGGACTATGACGACGCCCTGTGCTGCGGCTTCGACCAGGCCACCCTGGACGAGATCCGCGAGGAGTTCGCCGCCCGCCTGGCCGGGCTGAACGGCGATGAGACGCGCCGGGCCGAGGCGGCGTGGGCGCGCCATTGCGGCCGCGTCGCGGCGCCGACCCTGGGAGCGGCGTCATGAGCCGGCGGCGCTACACCACGCAGGAGCGGCTGGCCATCTTCCTGCGCCGGCTGGGGCACTGCGCCCGCTGCGGCGGCCGCATCCGGCCGGGCCAGCGCTGGGACCTCGACCACGTCGTGCCGCTCGCCTTGGGCGGCCGCGACGAGCCCGACAATCTGCAGGTCGTGTGCGCGCCCTGCCATCGGCAGAAAACCCGCCGCGACGTCAGCGCCGTGGCTAAGGCCAAGCGCATCGAGGCGCGCCATTGGGGGGCTCACCGCTCGCCCACGCCCCTGCCCTGCGGCCGCGCCTCGCCGTGGAAGCGGACCCTGGCCGGCGAGCTGACCCGGCGCTACGCGCCGCCCCCCGCCCCAGAGGAGGACCACCATGACGAGAACGCCCACGCTGCGGAGCCGGACCACGCCGCGGGCGCCCCGGACGCCGACCAGCCGGCCTCCCCTGGCCGCCCGAGCGGATCCGAGTGAGCAAGCCGACCTGGCATTCAACTTCGACTCCGGCCCGAGCGGCGGCGCAACGGCCTCAGCCCCGCCTTGCGTCGATCTGAAGGACGCCCGCTCGCGCCGCGCTTCCCTCCCCCGCCGTCGCCCGCTCTGGCCCATCATGCTGGCTATCGCGGCGGTCGGCGCAGGCGCCCTCGTCTGGTCGGGATCGGAGCGCACCGGCAGGCCCGAGCCGGAAGTACAGCGCGAGGCGGACGAGACTGCCCGCGTGGAAGCGCGCGCGCGGCGCAACCTCGACCTCATCACGGCTTTGGTCGATCCCGCCGCGGCGACCCCTGAGGAGCACAGCGCGCTGAACGCACGATTCCGTGTCGAAGGCGGCGCACTCACCATCACCGGCCGCTGCGGCGAAACCACGGCCATGCCGCTGGCGTCGGCGGCGCTAACCTGGCAGCTGTCCTGCGGGCGGCGCGGCGTCTCCGTCGACTTCGGCAGGTCGGAGGACGCGCCGGCGCTGCAGCTCAGCTCTGCGGCGCAGTCGGGCGAGGCTTGTCGCGGCCTCGCGCCGCGAGTCAGCTTGGCCTTAGCACGGAGCTTGTCAGGAGCGGGAAACGTCTCGGAAAGATGAGCACAGGCCATTTCAATGCTAGGCTGTTCACCTTGAGCGGCGTCTGGGTGCATGCGCCCGAGCCGCCATCAGATTGCGCGCGCTAGGCCCAGCCGATTAGAGGTGAAGCACAAAGAGCTGAGTGCCGCCGCCAGGAACCAATTGGCACTGTCGCAAGCCGGCTAGCACCTCTGCGAGAACCCGCTGCGTGCACGCGGAAACTCTCAATTCGCCTCTCACATTGAGGATTAACGGCGATATTAATTCCTCTCGCGTCTCTTTGAATCAACGTGATCGCATTTTCGGCAACGTGCGTTTAATCGATCCGCTTCCAGCTGCGCCGCTCGGACATCCATGACCTGACGCCCTGTCTCGCCGCGCGCAATGACGACCTAGGTGATTCAACGGGTTGTCCCCAACAAGCATCACTATTATTAATGCGCAATCGTGGGCTTCTCCGCTTGATTTAGGTCGGGGTGTGCTTTTGATGTTTTGGAGTCGCCCCGCCCTCCTATGATTGCGTTCGCCACAGGTACGCCTTTTGCATTAATAGTCCGGAGCGCGGAAATGTGTTTCATGTTCAGCGAGCGAGGGGGGATCCATGCTTCACATTGAGACATCTTATCACGCGCCACTGACGCGGGTCATCAATGGCCAGTAGTCACCAAGACGCGCCAGCCTGATGGGCGATTGGTTCGACTGTACTCTCCAATCAAAGCGGCAGATGCCGACATGTTCGATGGCGGATGCAGAGCCAGGCTCCTGACATCTTGAAATAGGTTTACGCGGATGGGTTTCGGCATCTTCAACACAGACAGTCTCGGCGCCAGCAAGCCTTCGGGCGCTATCACTGTCGACGTCAGCGCCCGTCGCACTACCGTCGACTGGTCCAGCAAGCGCTTGCTCGACATTGTGATCGCGGCTGTTGGTCTGCTTGTGCTTGCGCCGGCGTTGTTGGTGATCGCCGCTGCAATCAAATGGGATTCCGAGGGACCGGTGTTGTTTCGTCAGCACCGCCTAGGGCTGAAAAGCAGACGGTTTCAGATCTACAAGTTCCGCACGATGCACGTCCAGGACAATGGAGCCGTGGTCGTGCAAGCCAAACGCGATGATCCGCGCGTCACGAAGCTCGGGCGATTTCTCAGGAAAACAAGCCTTGATGAGCTTCCTCAATTGATCAACGTGGTTCGTGGGGAAATGTCGCTCGTCGGCCCCCGACCGCATGCGGTGGCTCACGATCAGCATTACGACAGCATCATTCCTGACTACCCCAAGCGCCGTTTGGTCAAGCCGGGCCTGACCGGGTGGGCTCAGGTCAACGGGGCCAGGGGAGAGACGCCGTCCGTCGAACTGATGGCGAAACGGGTCGAGCTCGATCTGTGGTATGTGCGCCACTGCTCGCTGATGCTCGATTGCAAGATCTTGCTGAAGACGGTCGTTGAGGTGGTGAGTTCGTCGCGCGCTTATTAAAGCGAGCTTTGCGCCGCCGGATTGATGCAGTCCGGTGTGTCAGCGGCGAGACTGGTTGCTTCGGAGCGTTTGGGTCGGCTCAGATGGGTAAACCGGTGCTTGTTGCGGAAGCGACTCGCGCAGCACGCGCACCAGTTCATCGGCGTGCTCATCCAAGGCGACAGACCGGCGATGCCCGTCTCCGCACGCAATCACTGCGCCGGCCAGAAGAGCAAGGCCATTGCCGCCTATAACGGCGCCGCCAAGGCCCCACAGCGCTCCACCCAGCATCGCGCCTGCCGCACCGCCGGCCAGTCCGCCCGCAATGGAAACAAGCGCATACAAAGCCGCCATCGCTAACCTCGCATTCTCCAGAACATCTGGAGCCAGCGCTGTTAAGGAATTGTTACGCGATGGGCGATTTTCCGTAAATTTCGTCTTTTTCCCAAACGAAAGACGAGCCAATAGCAGCGGACCTAAGGCCTTAAAGTCCCGGTCGCCAATATTACTGTCGGCCTTCGCGGGCGTAACCGCAGTAAATTCGATATAGTAGCGCCGTCCCAAAAGCGGCGTTGCCCAAGATGAGCGCCAAGCCCCACGTCAGCAGCTGATTTCCGCACAGCCCTCCAATCAGACCGCCTAAAAGCGCTCCCGCCAGCGACGCGAGAACATAGTAGACGACCATCTCCCCGCCTCCCGCGAGATCATGATGACTTGGGCTCGGGCAGAGCGCTCGAGGCTTCCGCGTTTTGAGCTGACCGTTATTCGGCGATCAGGTCGCTCACTTCAGCGACGTCATTCCACGAGGCCTGCCGCTGTCTGCCGCCGCCCGTGAGCGTGGCCCAGAGCGAGTCGTCGATCGCGGGACTGTGTTCACCGGTACCGCTGGTACAGAAAGCCACGAGAAAGATGTCTTGGATTTTGTCGCCACCAGCCTCCCGGCTGCGGGCGAGAGCGGACGGCTCGCCGCCGAGCCGAAACCACAGCGCAACGCTAGCGCGCTCGTTTCCTCGCTCGGGCGTCCCTTGCAGACTGGATTTCTATTCCCGCCGGCATGGGCCGTCCGGCGATCCACCAGTGTCTGCTCCCGTTCAACATCACATTCACAAAGTCGGACGCCTGCGAGAGGCTTGAGGAAACCGAGTTGACCGTGGTGTGAGCGCCCAGGCCATGCAGCTTGTCGACGATCTCGTTGGTGCTGAGCGGCCCACTTTCTTCAAGAAGCTTCCGCGCCAATTCGCGGACGCGGGGCGTTCGATTTCCTTTAGGCTCAGCCGCTTCCGCCTCTTCGATGGTGGCGATGGCTTTTTCGAGCGCGACATACACTCGAAAATCGGCCACCTCATGCAACAGCCTCGCCCTAAGCTCATCCCGCAAAGACCGCAAGACGCTCAAGGGTCGTTGCGGCGCCTTCGTATGCGTCCCTTCGGAAACTGAATCCTTGCGAAGGTGTTCTTCGTCAGAGTGCATCACTGGTTCCAAGTTCCGTCTGAACGCCGCGTCGCGATCTTAGGAGATCTCCACCTCGACCCTGCGTTCGAGAAGTTGATTTTAGTATCTCATAAAATTGCACAAAGTCCAACACTTAGTGAGGGGCACGTGGCGCATAGTCCATTTGCACGAATAGGACCTATGTGGGTTCCATGGTTGAAATGGGTGTTCACGGGGAAGGTCCATGCTGCCATTCGAAATCTTTGACGACGAGGCGTTGATGCTGTGGATCGTCAGCGCGCTTCGAGAGGCTCACCGACGCGGTCTTACGAGCGTCGATTGCGGCGACCTCCATGATGACGACTTGAACCAGGCCCGCGTGGCGGAGCTACGCCGCATGGTCTCGACTCGCCGAGAGGACGACCCGGTTCGCTGAATGGAAACAGCGTTCTGCGCCGTTCACGACTCGTTGCCGTTCACCACTCGTTACGGCCGAATCGTGCGGCAGTTTGAGCGCGAACAATCGTCATGATCAAGGGAAACTGTGTCACAGGCCGTTGATGGCGGGGCGTGTCGCGCGCTTGGGTGAAACGGAAGCGTCCTGCGCAAATGCTAAGCATGGCCCCCTGCGGCGAGCGCCAGGATGGCCTCTAGCCGCTCTCCGCGGCTCGCCGAGGCTTGTTCTTGTCGCCCCTGACAGGGCGAAGATGCGGGCCGGTACGCGGCCAGGAGCACGACATGGACCTGCACGTCTTTCGCCAGCGGGCGATCCAGCCGCCCATTGGTCGGCCGATTGCCTCGCCGGTCTCCGGGCGCGGCCGGTGCGGGCCCAGACCGCCCCGGGATCCCTCTCCGCCGCCCTTCGGCGAGCCCCCGGGCCGAGGGCGAGAGCATGGAGCGGATCTTCGCCGATCTCGACCGGGTGATCATGCCCGGGACGACGCATCCGCCGTCCTCTCCTGCGGAAAGTGCGTCCGCGACGTTCAGGCGTTTGCTGGCGTCATCGGCCGCGTTGGCCTCGGCGCAAGCTGGTGTGACATCGGCGCACGGCCGCTGTCCGTAGCGTATGAGCCTTAAACGGCCGTGGTCAGCGCGCGTCGTCCCGCTCAGCCAGGATCGGTCGGACCGTTGGGCTGCGCCGATTGCGGATCGTCCGAGGCCTGCCCCACGCCGCTGGACGTTTGAGGCTCCGGCCCGGGCTCCTGCCTTTTGCGGCGTGACTGCCCTAGGCCCGACGCCTTGGCCATTTCGGCCCGCGAGGCGGCGTAATTGGGAGCCACCATAGGGTAGTCGCTCGGAAGTGCCCATCGCGCCCGGTATTGCGCCGGCGTCAAACCATACTGGGTCGCAAGATGCCGCTTCAGGGACTTAAATCTCCTGCCATCCTCCAAGCAGATGATCGCCTCCGGCGTGATCGACCGCTTGACCGGCACCGCCGGCTTCCGATCGGGCGCAGAGTGCTGAAGGGCCGCCGCGCGGGCTGCGGCGAGAGCGTCGTGAACCGTCATGATTAGTTCGGGAATTGCGCTTGCCGCCACAGGATTGTTCGAGAGGTAGGCCGTCACGATATCGGCCACGTATTCGAGATCGCCGCTGACATGGTCCGTCATCCTTGCGCTCCTCGAAACGGATCTGGACAGTTCAATTTGCAACCGGGCGACGGGCGCGGTGGGATAATCCTTTATGTCGGGGAGAGTTTCTCCTTAGACCGGCGGGCTTGACCCACCAGCGTTCTGCTTCGCGCCGAGCGGTCTAGACCAGAAGGTCTCAAATCCAGCCTCTGGTCATGCGAATGTTGTAAGCCGGCTTTGCCGATTAAACCTGTCATTTGCCCAGTGACCGCGCGCGGCGCGCAACCGACGCAGCGGCGTGCAGCCGGTGCAGCGTCGCGCAGCAAAGCGCGCCTTCGCCGCATCAGCGGCGACGCTTGAACGCTTGTAGCCCTGCGCGGTCGCGAAGGCCGCTGGCGCGCGGCGGCGCGCAGCTGGCGGCTCAGCTGCGGCCGACGCGGCCTCTCGGTCGAGTTCGGCTCCTCGGAGGATGCGGCCGCCTTGCGGCTGGCGTCGACGGCGCAGTCGCCCGAGGCTGCCGCGCCCTGACTCCGCGGGTCACGGCGGCGCTGGGACGCGTGCTGGAGAGGCAGGCGGCGGCGCAGGCCGCAGCGCCGTTCCTCACTCAACGCCCGTAAGCGCGCCGGCGTGTCGGCAGCCTCAGCGAGATGAGGCGCGGGGGGCGTCTGCCGATGAGGGTTCGCAGCGGCTAAGCTTCGCGATCCGGCGGGTGATTGGACCTGTTCGAGCCGCTCGCCCTCTATGATCTCTGTCGATCGGCTGGCCCAACGGACCTCACGCCCGTTCGCAGGCCGGCGGCTCGCCTTGGAGCCGCCGACCTGTCGCCGTCGATGCACGTTGGATCGCGTTCGCCGCACAGCTACTTGTGATGGTCCCTCGCCCAGCGAACGATGTCGACCATGGCGGGGCCGCCGGCCAGCGCATTGTCATGATCGTGGATATCGACGAGCCCCAGGGAGGTCGCGAAGTCCATCTCGCCTGAGGTCACGGCCACGATTCTGGGATCCATGCCGTCGAACCATGCCCAAAACGGACCGCCTGAATTGCCGGGCGTCAGGTCGGCTTCGGTTTCGAGCACCAGGCCGTCGCCTGCCGAGTAGTCCTCTTCGATCGAGGCGTTCAGTTCAACGACGGGACGACCACCCGACGCGATCTGATCGGGGTAGCCGACGCTGGCCCAGACGCCATCATCCTCCCAATCGTCGGAGTAGTGCGCCGCCCCGAAGAAGCCGAGGCGCTCCCCGAGCGGCTCATACAGGCGGCAGACCATGTAGTCGTGCGCGACATCAAATTCGCTGTCGCCGGTGGTCTTAAACGAGTGCAGGTCGCTGACGAAGGACGATCCGAACGGCTCCATGCCGTCGAATTTGTGCGGCGTGAACTTCATCCACCCGCTTCCGGCTTCAATGCTGCGCGCCGGACGGACATGGCGGGCGGTCAGCATGACCCGACCGCCGACGAGGGCGCCGGAGCCGGACGCGCCGTCGCTTGTCTCGACCTTTCCGACGCACAGCCACGGCCAGCTGGTGTCCGTCAACACGTGCCGGTCGTCCGAGCCGAAGACATAGAGGGGCCGGTACCGGCGGCCTCGAAATTCGTGAAGCGTGAGGCCCACGGGCCGTTCCGTCTTAGGCTTCACCGCGGTCGCGGGTCCCGTCGGCCTAAAGCTCGCAAGGCCCCGCTTGCCATGCGGGGCGCTTGCACGGACCTGTGGAGCCACCTCGCTTACGCCTCGCCCGAGCAGCGGACTTTCTTGCGCCCCCTGCAGGTCGACTGTCACACGCCAAAGGCCAGCTGCGCTGGACGATGCGTCCACCGGTTCGACCTTCATTTTCGGCGTCGGTTTTTCGCTGGTTCCGATGACGTAGAAGCTTTTCGCCGCTGGACCGCCGCGCGATGCCGGACGCTCCGTCTGGGCCGTCGCCTCGGCGACGTATGTCGCCAATTGAGACGCAGGAATGGGTGCGAGATGGCCGGACTCGTCCATCGCTAAGCTCCACCGTCTGTGAAAGCCCCCACGCGGAGACTAGCGCCGAAGCCGACCGCGGACTGTGAGCGAACTCACGTCAGCGGCGCGAGCCTGCCGAGCGGCTGAATGTGAATAGCGCTGCCTCGTGTCGGACGGCGTTGGTCGATCCGGCTGCGGCGACGCCGGAGGAGCGGCGCAGCCTCAACGAGGTCTTCCATGTCGGGGACGGGGCGGCGACGATCGTGAGCCGCTGCGGCGCCTGCTGTCACCGGCGGCTCCGTCCTGCGGCCGACGTCATATCCGCTGCTTGCGGAACGAGTTCTTGACGCTGATCTTGCCGTCTTCGAACGTGAACACGTCGCAGCCGAGCACGTCGGCGCGCCGACCATCCGGCCCGGCGCCGGTGAACCGCCACTCCGACAGGCCACGATCTCCCGCGACGAAATGGCGAGGTTCGTTCCAGCGGGCGTCCGGAAAGGCGGCGAAGACCGCCTCAATTCCCGCCCTGACGGCGCTCGCTCCCTTGTAGCGGGTCCCCTCGACGTCCGGGCCCCGGCTCGCCTGGAACAGGCAGTCCTCGGTCATCATCGCGAGGATCGCGTCCGTGTCGTGCCGGTTCCAGGCGTCGGCGAAGGCGTCGAGGAAGTCTGTCGTCACCTGACCAGGCTTGTTCATCGGGTCGCTCCAGAAACCGCCCATGAGGATGCACTCTCATGACGCTGACGCCAACCGGAAGGCCGCAGCAGCGGCGACGCCCGAGGCGCGGCGCAACCTCGACGGGACTTCAGGCCGGCGCGACGGGGCGGCGGACGCGCCTGCGCACGCGCCCGCAGCCTTGCGATGCGCAAAACTCAAGCTGACCTGCCACAAAGCCTGCCCCCGTTCTTATTTCACGGGAAGCATCAGGTGCTCATAGAGCGTCCCCGCCCACATCACATAGGGTTTGGTCGGGTCGGCCTTGGGCGAATGGGGGTAGCTCTGGATCATCGACTTGGCTTCGGCCCCGACGATCATGACGTGGGACCCGGTCTTGATCCAGTTGTTGTCAGGCGTTTCACGGGTGGCATAGGGATCAGTGTTGCTCGCGCCGTTGTCGCCCCGAAGCATGTAGATGAATCCAAGCTTCTGCGGCGCCGGTCCTTTCGCCATATAAGCCTTGCCCCACTCCATCCCACCGGCGTCAGCGCACATCGGATCGGTTCCGCTGGGGTCCATGCAGGTCCAACCGTTGTTGCCCTCGCGGACCACCTTCATGGTCCCGTCCGGCGCCATGTTAAGGACCGTGGCCCCGGCAAAGACGCTCGGGGGCGCGGCCTCCTTGAGAAGGTTCAGCAACTCCTCGTCAGAGATGTGTTTATGTTGGGACAGGGCTGGGCTGTCAGCCCAGGAACTCGCCGCCAGGGCGATCGATGCCGCAACGCACCAGTTTCTGCACAGGTTCATGGCGCTCTCCCAAGGTTGAGGTCTCGCGCGTCTCGCGAATGGCGCTGCACGCCGGCGCAGCGCCATTATACCCCCGAACGAGACGGGAGCAGTCGCATCCCGCCGCCCAAGCTCGGCGAGGATGGCCCTCCGCCCCCGGCGGTCAGGACAGCGGACAGCCGTTCCGCGATGCCGGCCGCGGGAGACCGAGCAGGCTCCCGCGCTTCCCCTGCGCTAGACGCCCATGCCGCCCATGCCGCCGCCCGCCGGCATGGCGGTGGAGGCCTCATGGCTGGGCCTGTCGGCCACCATCGCGTCGGTGGTGATCAGAAGGCTCGCCACCGACGTCGCGTTTTGCAGCGCCGCGCACCGCCCCCCCGCCCATCCCACCGCTCTCGCTCCTCGCCGTCCGGGACGGTTCCGAGTGGTCTCTGATCTGCTTCGATTGGCCGGTTCTGGGCCGCGATCGCTTGGTCGCCCGCCCTGCGCCGCTCAGGCGCTTCCCGCGATGCGCCGATCAGCGCGGTCCGCCCCTGCTCAGCAGGTCCCATTGGCCCAGCCGCTGCGCAGCCGCGGTCGGCGGCCTGGCCGGAGCGCGCCCTTACCGGCACGCCGGCGCGGCGCGGGCCATCGCCCGGCGAGGGCCTTTCCGGCGACCGCGCTGACCGATCCCGGTCGCGATCGCCGACGGCGGCAGCCACTCAGGCGGGCGACGCGAGTTTGCGGGTCACCGACACGGTCACGCGTCTGGGCCGTCCCGCTGGCGCGCCTCTTGCGGGGGCGAGGGCGGAGTGGCCCGGAGGCGATCATGAGCACCCGTTTTGGTTTGCGCGGCGTCTTAGATCAGGACAGCGACAAGGCTCCGCGCGCCCCTTTGGCGCCACGCGCGCACGCCGCGGAACCGGCTGGAAAGGTCCGGTCCGGCCCTTCCGTCACGACGCTCGTGCTCGCCGGCGCGGGGCTCCTGACCCTTGGTTGGGCGGCGTTTCTGGTCTGGATCCTGTCCGCCATGATGCGGGCGCTCTGAGCCTGCCCTCGGCATGCGCAGGGTCGCCTCGGGGTTCGGCCGGCCGGCGGACCCTAGGCCGGCGGCGTCACGGCGCCGCCGCGCACCGCGCCGCGCGCTCGACGGCTTGGGCCAGAACCGGAGGCTCATAGGGCTTCAGGAGCAGGGTGAAGCCCTCCGCGGTCGCCCGCGTCGCCGCCTCGCTGTAGCCGGTCATGAGCACCACCGGCAGGTCGCCGAACCGGGCCGCGACCGCGCGCGCCAGGTCAAGGCCGTCCATGTCTCCCGGCATGACGAGATCGGAACCCACGGCTTACCTCGGTCTTGCTTTCCGCCGCTGGGAAGCGTTCAGGGGCAAGGGCGTCGTTTGCTCAGAGCAAGATTATCCCGTTATCTGTCGCACTTGCCGTCTTGAGTATGTTCTCGTGCGACTCCGAAAAGCCCAAGAGCACATCACCGCGAGTCGTCCCCTGATCAAGCAAGCTGGTCCAGAACGATATCCCGCCCGTGTCGCCTGGCCGGTCAAGCACATTCATGTACAAACGTTCACGCCAGCGGAGCTCAAACGGGTTCTCACCGGGCCCCATGTGGCGGCCTAAGTCGCTCCTGGGCGTGTGGCGGGCCCGACCGTCGCGATCGCCCAAGCAGCTAGGCCGGGCTGGTGCGGCCAGGCCGCGTCCGCGCGTCGCAGCGCGTGGGGCAAACTCGGGTCGACCAGCGTCTGGATCAGCGGCCGCTCGCCTCCCGGGATGAGAGATCAGTTCGCTGTCGCCACGTTGCTGCTGATTCTGCCGTAGGTTGAGTTTAGATTTGACTTCAATCCCCGAAGGGCCGCGATCATACCAACGGCTATAATGGCGGCGATGAGCCCATACTCAATGGCTGTGGCTCCGGCCTCATCTGCGAGAAACCGTTTCAGGAGGTGCGGCATCACTCAACTCCGATTGACTGCCGTTGAGCTAATACGCTGGATATTGATCATTCGTACAAATGAGTGATGAAAGTCAGCGAAGAGACGCCGGACACGCGAAGAACGTTCCCGACGCGAGCTATAAGGCGAACCCGCAGCCCGGGGGACCCGCGCTTCAGGTCCGAGCGGGGGATGAGGTCCCGCGTCGACGAAGCTGTGGGTCAACGCCGGCCAGCCCTCAGGGGTGGCATCGCCGCGGGCGCCGGCCGGGGCGAAGCGGCCCGGAGGCGATGCGCAGCGCCCGTGGGCCCCCGCCGACTTAACTGGCTCGTCGGTTTAGGTCTTGCCGCATCGATCAGCCAAAGGATTCAGACCGCGTCTCACCCATCAGGCGGTCGCGATTGGCATGGCGCGCGTTCAGCATCAATGAAACCATAGTCGCCGCCGGGCACGCGGGTATGGTCGGTGAAGGCAGCACCCGCGACACCGGTCCTGCGTCGGGGGAGACTGAACGCAGCCGAGTTCGCGAGGGGGACAGGCCATGGCCAGAAAGCCGACGCCGCGGGGCCAGTACAGCGCCGACCTCCAGTTCGCCCAACACGCCTATCAGAACAGTCTGCCGATCCCGCCGGTGATCGACACGCTGCATCGCGGCCATGTCGCCCTGCAGATCCGGGAGACGTCTCAGTTCCTGGGCCTGTACGACGCGGACGGCGATCCCCTGCACACGACCGTCTGGGGCTACGGCGCCGGCGCGACGACCACCTATCCCGGGCCGACGATCCTGGCCTATGAGGGCCATCCGGTCACGATCGCCTGGCAGAACAAGCTGCCCATCGCCGGGCATATCCTGCCGGTCGACGCCGCGATCGACGTCGCCGACCCGCCATCCCATCGTCTGTCGGCTGGGTTCGTCCCGACCGTCACCCATCTGCATGGCGGCCATAGCGCTTCAGCCTTCGACGGTCTGCCCGACCAGTGGTTCACCCAGACGGGCGGGCGCGGGGCGAACGGCCCTCGCGACGTCGGACCGAGCTTCGTCAGCGCGACGGCCGTCTACCCCAACGACCAGCAGGCGGCCACGCTGTGGTACCATGACCACGCTCTGGGCCTCACCCGGCTCAATGTCTATGCGGGCCTCGCAGGCTTCTACATCCTGGAAAACCAGGAGCGCCTTGGCCTGGTCGACTCCGGCGCGCTCCCGGATGCAAGCCACGACATCGGCATGGCCATCCAGGACCGCGCCTTCACCGCCACCGGGCGGCTCTATTATCCGGCCTACGCCGACGACGCCCTGGCGGGCCAGGTGAAGGACGACGGCTCGCCGATGCGGGTCAGGGACGTGGCCGGGGACTTCTTTGATCCCGTGCGCTATCCGGGCCATTCCGAACTGCCCTCGGCCGTGCCGGAGTTCTTCGGCGACACCATCCTGGTCAATGGCATGGCGTGGCCCGATCAAACCGTCGCGGCCGGCACCTATGAGTTCCGCCTGCTCAACGGCTCCGATTCACGCTTCTATGTGCTGAAGCTCGACGACCCGGACGTGAAAGTCACGCTCGTCGGCACGGATGGCGGCCTGCTTTCGCGCGCGGTCACGATCATGGACGGCGACGGCGTGCAGGAGCAAAGCGAGGCCTTGGTCCTGGCCCCGGGCGACCGCGTCGAGCTGGTGTTCGACTTCGCCAACGTCCACCGCGGTCCAGGCGAGACGACCCACGCCGTCCACCTGCAGAATGTCGGCCCGGCGTTCTCGCCCTTCCAGGGCTTCGCGCCGAGTGGCGAGCTCGCCGGCGACGGGCGCGCGGCGACCGCCGCCGATCCGGTCGGCAACGTCATGCAGTTCACGGTGGACATGCGCCTGCCAGCGCAGCACGCCACCGTGACGGACGGGACGCCGCTCGCGGCGCAGCGCCAGGATCTGACGGCCGACGCGGATCACGACGGCGTCGCCGATCAGGCGGCCCATGTCCGCCGCCTCGGCTTGTTCGAGCAACAGGACGAGTATGGCCGGACCATGCCGCTGCTGGGCACGGCCGAGGAGGGGCCGCTCCGCACCAGCCGCACGGCGCTGCACGACGGCGAAACCTTCGGTCCCCTGGAGTATCAGGCGCCCACGACCGAGACACCGACGCTGTTCACGACGGAGGACTGGCAGGTGTTCAACTTCACCGCCGACAGCCACCCGATCCACCTCCACCTCGTGCAGTTCCAGGTCGTAGCGAAGCGCCAGATGGACTTCCAGGACAGCGACGACAACGGAGTCCCGGACGACGCCAATCACGATGGCGTCATTACCTACGGCGCCGTGGCGCCCGGGGAGGCGCACAACTACGCCAAGGCGGACATCTGGATTGGCGATCCGGTCGCCTTACGGCCTGAAGAGACGGGCTGGCAGGACACGGTCGAGGTCGACCCGCACCAGATGATGTCGATCGTCGCCACCTTCGACAGGCCCGGCGGCTATGTCTGGCATTGCCACATCCTCTCGCACGAGGACCACGACATGATGCGGCCCTTCACCGTGACCGAGCCGGTTCTGCTCTGATCGGATCAGGTCGGCGGGCGCAGCTGGACCGCCAGCGTCAACCCGTTGCGATCGCAGCAAAGCGAGGCGCAGTTGGGTTGTGGCCGCTCCTGCGTGAGAGTGTTGCGCCCAGAGTGTAGCGACCAGCCCTGTCGCACTTCAGGCCGTTCGCTCGATCCGGGCAGTCGGTCTCTGTCACGGCGTCGGGGCGAGGCGTCCTGGCTTCGGGCGGAGGTTCGTGCGGAGCGTGCTGGCCTGAACCGCGCGGCCCCGGAGCGCCATCCCCGTTGAAGTCATTGATTACGAGATTGCCCGTGAGGCTCGAGCCAAGCACGGTTCCGCCGAAGCTGAAGCGACCGGACCCATCATTCGCCCACCATTGCACCTCGTTGCTACCCGCGATGGAACCGCCGGCGCATCGCTCGCCCCTGCGACAAGCTCCGCGAAGTCCCCTGAACGCAGCCCTCTTCGCGCTCTCGCCATCGATCAGCTCAGTGCGGGCCGGGGCCTAGCCCTGTCGACCTAGCCATCTCGCGTGGATTGACCCCTCGCCCGCAAAAGGCTCACCCTGTTGTTATATAATGGTATCGCTTTTACTGGACGAAAACGACGTCCTATTTTCGCCAACACTGTTTTGGCAGGCGCCAGCTTCAGTCGACGATCTGACATATCCGATGCATCGCAGGGCCGCCAAGGTTGCGGGTTGGCTCAACTGGTAGCTTCGACTTCACTTGCAGCTTCCCGCGAAAGGGAGGTCTGTCCATGGCCACGATTATTGGCCGGTACGCCGTAGATGATCACTGCAGCTGGTTCAACGGCCGGCTCGGCCCGGAGCGTCTCGACACACGCACCGACGGGCGGGCAAGGAGGCCCGACGATCCGGCGCTTCGGGCTGCTTCGCGGTACTTTTACTCGGCGCTGAGCCGCATGGTCCAAGGGGACGCATCAGCGCTTTGGGAGGCGTGGTCCCACGCGGACGACGTTTCAGCGATGCATCCGATCGGCGGGCGCAATATCGGCTGGCGAGCGGTGAAGCAATCGTGGGAACAACTCGCCAGGGTCGCAGGGGGCGGTCACGCCAGGATCGAGGATCAGGTGTTTCATGTCATGGACCACGTGGCGCTCGAATTGGGCCACGAGCGGGGCTCCGCGATCTTCGGCGGCCACCCGATCGCCATCGACTGGCGCGTGACAAACGTGTATCGGCGCGAGAACGGGGCCTGGAAGGTCGTCCATCACCACACCGACCTCCGACTGCCGTGACCGGTGCGGCTTTGTAATGCGAGCTGAAGGCAGAGCCGTCAAATCGTCGTCGCGTCCGGGCGCAAGCTCACCGTGGCGGTGACGACAAGGCGCGCGCCGCGAGGACCGCGACCCATAGATGCTTCTTCAGTGCGCTCTTCCCTCGCACGCATTGTACTGGTGGGAGAACCGCCCGGCTTATCGATGGTTGCTCGGCGACGCGCGAGATGGTGAAGGATCCTCCACGCCTGATCGATCTGGACCCGCCACGCGCAGCCGCCGGCGCGCGAATCTTCGATCAGGAGCGGGCGCCGGCCGCGCCGCCTCATCTGGCGCGACCGCTGCGACAGGCCACTCCATCGCGCGATCACGACGTCGCAGCGGCCGGAGCGCGACCTGCGCCCCCGTCGAGCTTAGGCAACCTGGCGTGTTGACAGACGCCCAGAGGGGCGCAGCCTGTGTGCTCCCCCGATCACAGCCAGGGAGGCGACGATGTATGCCGTAGCGCGGACCTATTCAGGCGTCGGTGCGAAGGAGTTCATGAGCCTGCTGGAAAGCCGGGTCGACGAAATTGAGAAGCTGATGGTCTCGGTGGACGGGTTTGAGACATACACCCTGTTCCGCACCGAGGACGGCGGCATGACGGTGACGCTGTGCCGCGACAAGGCCGGTGTCGACAAGAGCGTCGAGATCGCCCGCAAATGGGTCAGCGAGAACGCCGCCCAGACCAAGATCGGAGCCCCCAAGGTCTCCAGCGGCGAAGTGATCCTGGCCTGCGGAACGCTTCATCGGGTCGCCAAGACCAAGGCGGCCTGAGCCCCATGGTCCGCTGACCACCGTCACCCAGGGCGGCGCCCAGCGAGCGCCGCCCTGGGTCGGCCCGGCGTCCAGCCCTGCATGAGCCTGCGCCGTCCCACCTTCCACCCCTCCCGAGCTAGGCCGTCGTACCGAATTCTTCATCGCCGAGGGGACGGGTAGCGTCGCCCTGCGGATCGCGCCAGGGACGGACCCGGCAAGGAGGACGGCATGAAGGTCAGTCGAACCATCGTCATGTGTGGCGGCCTGGTCGCGGCCTCCGCCCTGCACGCCCAGGACAAAGCCGTCATCGACAAGCATAACCTTGCCTTCGAAACCGCCTTCAACACGGGCGACTTCGAGACGGTCGCTTCGATGTACGCCGAGGACGCCTTTCTTCTTCCCGCCGGCAGCCCTCTGGTGCAAGGGCGCAGCAAGATCAAGGCCTTCTGGTCGGAAGCCGCAAAAGCGGTCGGCGACCTCACGCTGACGGCCGACGACGTCAAGCCGCTGGGACCTGCCGCCGCGCGCGAGATCGGCCGCTTCTCGCTGAAGAGCAAGGGCCAGAACGCGCAGGAGATGAGCGGAAAGTATGTCGTCCTTTGGGAGAAGGTCGGGGCCGACTGGAAGCTCTCCACGGATATCTGGAACGCCGACCGATGATCGTGGCGCAAGGTCCGCATGGACCGCCCACGGCGCTTGCGCGGACGTCGACGCCGCCCCCCTAGAACGGCTTGCCGGCGACGTAGCCGTACCAGTGTTCGAGGAAGCCGCTCTTCGTCAGTTGCGCGTCGGGCTCTGGCACTCGCGTCTGGCCCATGCCCCAGGTGTAGACCGTCAGCGTGACGGCGTCGCCCGAGACGGCGATGGGCGAGCGGAGCACGACGAAGTGGTTGCCCCGATGGGAGCTGTCGTTGCGTTTGGACGGGTAGAGAAGCTTCGAATTGATCCGCAGGGCGACCCGGTAGCCGGCGTTGTAGTAGCCGTTCACGAGGGCGATGTCCGAGGCGTCACGGCTGAACGTGATGTTGTCGTCCGCATGAATGTCCGTGTAGCCGGCGGTCGAAAACCACCGGGCGAGATCGGCGTTGGTGGCGGAGCCGCTATCGTCGACCGATTCATAGTCGAACAGAATGTTCTCCGAATCCCTCAGACTGCCGGCCGTGAGCCAGTCGCCGGGGCTGATCGGCGCTGGCGGGAAGTAATGGCGACAGTCGTAGCTCGGCTTGATCTCCATGCGGCCGATCGTGGCTTTTCCCTTCTCGTACAAGTCGATGGCGTACTTGGCGTACATCGCGGGCGAGTCCAGGGCCAGGCTGTACAGGAAGCTCACGGGGCCGCATAAGGTGGCTTGCCGCTGGTTGATGATGTTGGGGTTGGAAACCCTCAGCAAGAGGTCGATGCCGACGCGGTCGCGGTCCAGCCGCGGGAAGACGGGCGCGCCCATCCGCTTCATGAACGAGAAGATCAGCTCCGCGGCGTATCTCTGCCGGCTGGTCGACACGTTGATCGTGCCGTAGCCCCAGGTCAGATAAGCGTCGTAAGCGAGATTCTCGATCATCTGTTTGGAGCGCTCGGGTATGGTCTCGGAGGTCTCGGCGATCTTTTTGAGGTCGGCGATCTCCTCTTCGTCGAGGTCGCCGTCGGCCATCACGCTGCGCATCACCTCGACGACCTCGGCGTGAGACAGATGCTTGTCGTCGCTGAGCGCGCGACGGAAAGCTTCCCGGATGGCTTTGCTCTTGATGGCGCTCCAGTCGATGGCCATGGGGAACCTCATCTGTCCGGCGTCGCGGGGTGCGCCGCATCATCCGGCCCGACGATCCGCGCGGCGCTCCTGACCTTCGGGTCGGTTCCACCATAGAGGGCGCCCCCCGACGCGCGGTGCGCAGGAGCACCTGCAGGCGCGGTGCCGATCGGGCCAGGAGGTCCGCGCCCGGGCGCGTCAGCCCAACTCGGGCGAGCGCGCGCGCTTCGTCGCCGTCGGGCCTGAGGCGGGGAGCGCGGCGCAGACCCGCTCGAGAGCCGCGGCGATCGCCTCGACGGTGCGCGCCGCCGTGCCCAGACCGACATTGGCCGGATCGCGCAGGCTGCCCAGGGCCGCCTCGTCGAGCCTCGCCGCTTCGGCGCGCAGTTCCTGGGCCAGCGCAGCCAGAATGTCCTTGTTCATCGCGGCCTCGCACAGACGGACGTCACGCCACTCGAACGCTGAAGACGACGCTGGGGTTCAACGCGGCGCTGGTTCGGCCGGGGGCGCAGGCGTATGATCCACGCTCGCCAGAAGCGACCCCAGGCGAGAGAAAGGCCTTGCGGATGCAGGCAGCCGCGCTCTTTTCGGCGTTGCGCCAGGCGGCCGAGCCCGCCGTCGCCGCGGCCATCGAACGTCTGGTCGCGCAGGGGCCGGATCGTGCGCTCTGCCGGATCAACGCGCTGGCGTTTGCGGCTTCGCACGCCCTTGCGGAGGAGCCGACCATCGCGGGCTTCCTCCACGCCGCCAAGCTCGGCCTGTTTGAGATGTCCTGGAACGTGCTCTGCCCGGGCTGCGGCGGCGTTCTGGACAGCGGCGCGAGCCTGAAGTCGATCCACCAGGAGCAGTATCATTGCGCGCTCTGCGCCGCGGGATACGAACCCAGCCTCGACGAAAGGGTCGAGGTTAGCTTCACGGTCAGCCCGCGCCTGCGCGCGATTGCGGCGCACGACCCCGACCGGCTGCCGCCCTTCGAATACTACCGCCAGGTCTTCTTCAGCACGGGCGTCGACCTGCGCGACGACTTCGAGGAGCGCTTCGCGGCCGCCATCCTGGCGATGGTCGAATTGCCGCCGGGCGAGAAGGCGGTGCTGTCGCTGGAGCTGCCGGCGCAATTCGCGATTCTGTTCGACGCGGTGACCCATTCGGCCCAGTTCCTCGATGTGCAGGGTGAGCCGACGCCGCAGACGCAGGTCCTCTCGATGGTGGTCAGCAACGGACATGAGCTGAACGAGGCCGTGACTCTGCGGCCAGGCCCGCTGCGGCTGGCGCTGGAGAACCACAGCGACAGGCGCGTGCTGCCCAATCTGTGCGTCGCCGGCGACGACTTGCACGCCATCCTCGAGCGGCGTCGGCCCTTCCTGACCGCCAAGCGGCTGCTGACCACTCAGACCTTCCGGGATCTCCACCGGACCGAGAGCCTGACGGTCGACCAGCGCCTCAAGCTCGCCAGCCTCACCTTCCTGTTCACGGATCTGCGTGGGTCGACAGCGCTCTATGAGCGCGTCGGCGACCTCGCCGCCTTCGATCTGGTGCGGGCGCATTTCCGCGTGCTGCAGAACATCGTCGCCGCCGAGCAGGGCGCCGTCGTGAAGACGATCGGCGACGCCGTGATGGCGACCTTCCCGTCGCCGGACAAGGGCCTCTCCGCGGCCCTGAAGATGCGGGCGGCCATGCGGGACCTGAACTCGCAACGCCGTTGCGACGACTTCGTCCTCAAGATCGGCATCCATGAAGGGCCGTGCCTCGCCGTCAGCCTGAACGATCGGCAGGACTATTTCGGCCAGACGGTCAACATCGCCGCGCGGGTTCAGGGCCTGGCCGATCCGCAAGCCATCCTCGCCACCGCGTCCGTCGTGGACGACGAGGCGGCCCGGGATCTCCTGCTCCGCAGCGGCGTCGCGCCCGTCCGGCGTCCCGTCGTCCTCCGGGGAATGGCCCGCGAGGTCCCGATCTACGCCTTGACGTGACCTCGCCGGCGACCCGCCGCTTGCGGGCGAAGTTAAGCGAAAGGGAACGACGATGCGGATGACGATCCTGGTCGTTCTTTCGGTCGGCCTCACGGGCGCCCCGCTCGCGCCAGGGGCGGAGCGGCCGGGGCGGCCAGGGTTCCGACCCGGCGATCGTGCCTTCTGGACGCAGGGGCGGACCGCGCCAAGGCGGAGGTGGAGTTGGCCGGCGAAACGAGCCGCGCGCTGCGGGCCTGCGGCGCCGACGCCGGCTGCGCCACGCGGGCGCGCGACGACCGCCCTCCCCGCAGTCGCGTCGCCCGAAGGCGCAATTCGGCCCGGAACCGGGACGGGAGGCGCTGGTTCTTCCTTCATGCGCCGCATCGCTCGAGCCCTGACCGACCGCCTCCCCTTCCCGCTGGTCCGCCTCATCCACCCCTGGGCGTCGTCCCAGCTCTTGCTGCGCCGTCCCGCCGTTCTCCTGAGCGAGGCGCAGATCGCGCAGTTCGGCCCGGCGCTGGTGATCGCTCCGCATCCGGACGACGAGACCCTCGGCTGCGGAGGGGTCATCGCGCTGCTGCGAAGCGCCGGGCGGGAGGTGCATGTGCTCTTCGTGACGGACGGATCGGCGTCGCACCCCACCGCCGACGCGCAGGCGCGGGCAAGGCTGGCGGACGCTAGGCGGCGCGAGGCCCTTGACGCGCTCTGCGTCCTGGGCGCGCCGCCGCAAGCGGCCCGGTTCGCCATGCTGCCGGACGGCGCGCTTCCGACCGCGGCGGAGGCGGGTTTCGACGACGCCGTCCGGGTCGTTGCGCGTGCGCTCGAGCCGCTGTCCTTCCAGACCGTGCTCCTGCCGTGGCGGCGCGACAGTTCGCCCGACCATCGGGCGGCGTGGCAGATCGTGACCGCCTCCCTGCGCCAGCTGCGGCGCGCGCCCCGAATGCTGGAATTTCCGGTCTGGGCCTGGCTCTGCGACGAGGACGCCCCGGCCGAGGGCGAAATGCGGTTCCTCCGGGCGCCCATCGCAGGCGTGCGGCGCGCGAAACGGCGGGCGATGGCGTGCTACGCCAGTCAGCTTTCCGACAGTTTCGAAGGTGGCAAGGGCTCGTTCAGGCTTCGCCGCTCGTTCCTGGCCCATTTCGACCGGGCCGAGGAGTTGCTGTTCGAACAGAAGCCGCCAGATCGAACGTGAAGCGGGGGGACGAGCCGGATCTGGAGCGGAGATCTTGGGTTCTGCGCTCGAGATAGAAGCCCACCTTGCCCAGCAACAGCGGCACGAGTTGCGGCCGGGCCCACAGCTTCGCCAGGGCCGAGCCGACGTCGCGCGCCGACAGGGCGGCCTTGAAGTCGATGAAAGCCACTTCGTCCACGATGCTGTCCAGGCGCTCGGCCAAGGCGCGCGCGACCGCCGAGGACTGGGCGGCCTGGCACCGCAGGAACGCGGCGTTGGCGGCGATCATCGCCTGCAGATCGGTGCGCCGGTAGCGGCGGGACAGAGAGGTTTCGCGCTTGCGGTAGTAATAGGTCGGCCAGGGATAGACGCGCATGCGCGCGCCGGCTGCGAGCATGCGCAGCAACAGGTCGTAGTCTTCGTTCAGCAGCAGGTCTTCGTTGTAGGCGACGCCTGAGCGGCGGATGAACTCCGTCCTGATGATCGGCTGGAGGTAGCCGAGCGCGGACTGCCCGGCATTGGCGTGATTGGAGCGGATGAAGGTGACCAGGTCGATCCCCCGCGGCTCCGTCCAGTCCTTCCCCTCCAGCGCGCGGCCGACCGCGCGCGCGTCGTCGCGAAACAGAACCAGGTTGTCGCAGGCGATGTCGGCCCCGTCCGCCTCGGCGGCGGCGACGAGCTTTTGCAGGCGGCATCGCGCGATCAGGTCGTCGCTGTCCACGATGGCGATCCACCGGCCGCGGGCCGCCTGGAGCCCTTTGTTGCGCGCGACGGCCGGGCCGACATTGGCGGGAAGCCGCAGTAACGAGATGCGGGGGTCCTGAGAGGCGAGCTCCGTCACGATCTCGACGGTCTGGTCCGTAGATGCGTCGTCGATGACGATGATTTCGATGGCGGAGAGCGTCTGCGTGCGCACGGCGTCCAGCGCCGCCGCGACATAGAGCTCGCTGTTGAAGCACGCTATGATGACGCTGACGACCGGTGTCAAAGTGGCGCTCACCTCGCCGCCAATGGAATGCTACCGAAATCATCAACGGACGGTGGCGACAAGCGTTTCCTTGACCGCAAGACGGTTTCGGAGCGCCTTGGTCTCAAGGCGCTCCGTTCTCACCCGAAAAACCGGCCCCGCGGCCGACGCCGCGGCGTCACAGGACGTGGAAGTCGCCGTAGCCGGCCTGCCACTTGGTCGCGTGGTGGCGATGGCCGCCCCATGCGCCGTCGGAGGTCTGATGCGACGCGGAGGCGTCCGGCGCCCAGTCCGGCGCGCTCCAGGGCTGGTGATCCGCCCCGTCCCACGACGAACTCGTCGACGCCGCGTTCGGGGCCGGGGCCGGGTATGGGGACGCGTCGCCTCCGCTGGACGCCGAGAAGCGGACCGTCGCCGCCGGAGCGGAAGTCGCGTCGGCCTGGGTCGTGGACGTCGCCGTCGACGCCGCGTGGCTCGAGTCGGCGACCGCCGCGGTCGAGGATGCGGCGGGCGCCGACGCCTGGTCGTGGCCGCCGCTTGGGCCGAACGCCTTCTGGAAGGCGCTGCTGGCGCCGGCGTATTGGCCGATCTCGCTGCGGTAGCCGTTGTCGTTCACGTTCCAGTAGCTCTGGTAGAGCACCTGGTGGTCGGCGAACCATTGCGCCGCCTTGGTGACGTAGGCGGGAGCATCCGAGTTCATGCCCCACTCGGAATAGGCGGTGGGCTTGCCGTGCGCGGCGGCGAAGTCCTGGTGCCATTGCAGGCCGTAGGGCTCGCTGACCTTCTTCGCCCAGGCGACGTTCGGGTCGGCCGAGTCCCACTGGGTGTTGTAGTAGAAGTCCATCCCGATCACGTCGACATAGGCGTCGCCCGGATAGGCCGCGGCGGGATCCACGCTTCCGCCGAGGTTGACGTTCCATTCGAACTGGAACTTGTCCGAGACGGACCGGAACGCCTCCACGAAATGCCGGTAGGCGGCGATGAAGTTCTGGTCCTGCCCCTTCGCCGTCGACCACGGCATCCAGTCGCTGTTGAACTCCTCCCCCATCCGGATGGAGATCGCGGCGTCGTGGGGCTGGCCCGCCAGAATGGTCTCGGCCGCCTGCCTGTAGTGGCTGTCATAGGCTCCCGCCGCCGCGCTCGCGAGGTTCCCCTGGTTGGCGAAGAGCGGAATGGACCATGCGATCGGGCGGCCCGTCCCGGCCCAGAGCTGCGTTTCCCAGGCGATGCTGCCGTCCCAGTCGGCCCAGTCCGCGCGGCCCGTCTGAGCGCGGACGAAATCGACGGAGTCGCCCAGAACATGCTCAAACCCTGGAATTTTTTCCGGCGAGTTCCCGACATAGGCTCCGATATCAGTCAATACGACCCCCAAATGCGCGTCGGCGCACATGCAAGCCGCGCCTGCGAGCGCAAAGCCCCAAGCACGGCCCAACCATCCGCGTGCGCCTGTGTGATGGATCCGCCCAATCCGGGCGACTCACGATTCCAACCTCGCCTGGCCAGCAGGCGAAGGAGTTCGGCCGATCGGCTTCAAGACCAATCTGAATCGGAGTGTGGCAAGGCTGCCTGGGCTTCGCAATCCCCGCGGGATTCGTAGTGATCCGCAATGGCGCGCTACTTAGAACGATGCTAGCCGAATCGGCTGCCTGTACAGCAAATCACACTATTCTTCGGCGCCATCATTTTGGCGTCCGCCTGATCGTCTTGAATCTACTTTACTGTAACGCAGGACGCCACGGCGGTTTTTCGACTCCGACGCCCGCGTCGGGCCTGGGCCGGACGACGTGGCCGGGGCGCCACAGCCGACGCGGGCGGGGGCCGGTCGGACGCCGGTCGGCGAGCAACGAGCCGGGCGCTGCGGCCGCACGCCGCAGACCGCCCGCCTTTCGCTTGCGACGGGGGCGGCTGCCCCGATGGGCGCCGCCCGTCGCGGCTCAGCAGGCGCCCTTCTTGCGCTGACCCGGCGGGCAGAACCCCTTGCGCTCCCACTTCGTCGGGGGACGGTAGCGGGGCTCGCCATAGCCGCCATAGCGGTCGCCGTAGCGGCTTCCATAGGGGCTGCGGTAGGTCTCCCGGCAGCGGCCATAGTCGTCGCACACCACGCCCGCTCCTTGGATGACGGCTGCGCCGGCGACGTCGGAGCGCGGCATGGCGGATCCCGGCGCCGCCCAGCACAGCGCCATCGTGAGGCCCAGCCCGAACGCGTATCTCTGCATGGCGGTCACTCCTGCTCGGCGCCCCAATGTCGGGAGCCGCGGCGGAGTTCCCGGCGACCCGGCCTGCCCTCGCCTCCCCTGCCTGAGCGTCTTGCCCTGGTTCCCCCAACAAAGCTGACGATCCGTCAAATCCTCCGCATTTCCATCGCCGACATTTAGCATTCTGAACGCAACCTATGCGTGCAAAGGGCTCCATCATGATGCAGACGCTTCGCCGTTTCATAGGCTCGGACAGTGGATCTTTCGCGGTGCCCTTCGCGGTGCTGGCGGCGCCCATCCTCTTCGTATCGGGATTGGCGATCGACTATTCGCAGAACATCCGGGTCCGCGAGGCGGCGCGCAACGCGCTGGATGCGGCCGTCCTGGCCGGATCGGCGGCCTCGAACGGGCCGGACGCCGCCATGGCCGTGTACCTGGCCGGCATGGGCGCCAACGCCGGGACCGACGACAGCGTCCGGTTCTGGACCGACTCCAGCACCGGCGTGTTCTGGGGCAAGGCGACCGTCGTCTCGCAGATGAGCCTGATGAAGCTGGCCGGCGCCGCCGGCGGGCGGATCGATCTCCAGGCCGGGGCGAAGGCCGGCGCGAGTCCCCAGAGCGTCTGCATGCTGACCGTCGCCCCGACCGGAACCGCCCTGACGCTGAACTCGTCGGCCACCATCGACGCTCCCAATTGCGAGATCCATGTCCGGTCGCGCGACAGCGCCGCCGTCATGCTCAATTCGTCGGCGGTGGTGAACGCCAAGCGGCTGTGCGACTCCGGCGGAATGGTGCTCAACGGCTCCGCCCGAAGGGACAGCTACAAGACCGGCTGCTCCGCCATGGCTGACCCCTTCGCGGGCAAGCTGCCGGCGCCGGTCGCCTATGCGGCCTGCTCGACGATCAAGGTGATCAACAGCAACACCACGATCAGCCTCGATCCGGGCATGTACTGCAACCTGAACGTCAACTCCAACGTCACGCTGACCTTCAAGCCCGGGTTCTACGTCATCAGCGGAGCGCTCAACCTGGGCAGCAACGTCAACGCCACGGCCAAGGGCGTCACTTTCTACCTGAAGGACTCGAGCAGCTACATCCAGCTCAACTCCAACGCCCAACTCGACATGACGCCGCCGAGCGCCGGGACCTATGCGGGCCTTTCGATGTACGAGCCGGCGCTCACCACGCGCAGCAACATCGTCCTCAACGCCAACGCGTCCCAACAGGTCGAGGGCCTGTTCTATCTGCCGAGCCGCAACGTCACGCTCAACTCCCAGGCCAGCATCTCGTCGCACAAGATGGCGCTGGTCGCCTACACGCTGATGGTGAACTCCTCGGCCATCATCAACATCGACAAGCCTGACGAACCCACGACCGTGATGACCGCAAGCGGCGACGCCGGCGCGGTCCTGGTGCAGTGACCTGCGCGCGCGTCCAGCGCCCCGTCCAAGGCTCAGCAAGCCGATGATCGGCCGCGGCGAGCCCGCCCGGCCGACCTCCGCTTGCGTCGCCGCGCCGGGTGATGCCTGACTGTGCGGAGAGTCGGAGGCCGCGCCGTGGCTGCACAGAGGGTCGACCCGCAAGAGCAGGCCGAGGCGCGCACGCTGTTCGAGACCCTGCGCGCCGAACTCGAACGGCTCGGGATGGCCATCCCCGATGAGCAATGGGAACGGATGAGCCTCGTCGAGCGGTCCGACTGGCTCAAGGCCGCCATCGCCCGGCTGGACGCACGGATGTCGGAGTGACCGCCGCTCGCCGCCGATGACCGGGCCTGCGGCATTTTTAGCCACAACATTACCAATCGCCAACTCGCGTTCGTACGCTTTCGTAAGTAACGTGTCGGCGTATGATAACGTCACTTCTGGGGCGTCGCTTGAAGTACACGGGCCTGAGCACCGAAGTCGGACACGAAAGCCAGGTTTTCGAGGTCTTGCGAAGCGAGCTCGAAGAAGCCGGCTCCTCCATCTCCAACCGCGAGTGGGACGGCATGTGCCTGTCAGCGCGCGGAAACTGGCTCAGAGGGGAGCTGGAGCGGCTTCAGAGCCGCATCCAGCACGCGCGCGCGCCTTCCGACGACACGGAATAGGACCGCACAGGCGCGGCGTCGGAGAACCCGGCGGGCACGTCCGACTGAGCCGCCCCCCGGCGCCTTGGCGGCCCCGGCCGGGTCATCGGCGCAGCTTGCGGAAGCGGGCCAGCGCCCTCTCGCGCTTCAGGCGCGACAGCCGGTCCAGCCAGAACACGCCGTCGCATTGGTCGATCTCGTGCTGGAGGCAGGCGGCCATGAAGCCGTCGAACTCGTCCTCGCGCTGGTCGCCGGAGAGCGTCGCCCACGCCACCCGCACGCGTGACGGCCGCGCCAGCGTCTCCTGCACGCCCGGCAGCGAGACGCTGCCTTCCGCGAACGCGTTCGTCTCGGCGGAGGCCCAGGTCACCGCCGGATTGACGAAGATGCGCGCCCCGCCGGCCGCGGCGCCGAGATCGATCGCCACGATGCGCCGCATGACGCCCAGATGCGGACCGGCGAGCCCGAGGGCCGGGATGGACTTCAAGGCGGCCAGGAGGCGCGCGGCGTCGCTCTCCAGGCCGGCGTCGAAGGCGGTCACGGCTTCGGCCGGCCGGGAGAGGCGCGGATCGGGATAGAGGACGACGGGCGAGGCGAGCATCCGGCGATCTAGGATGGAGGCGCGGCGTCGCGCAACCATCCGCGCAGGAATGCGGTCTCAGGGCGGTCCGCCGTCATGTGGAGCCAGCTTCTGGAGCCCTTGGAGCGCTCCGGCGGCGTCGCCGCTCGCGGCGACGGGTCGCGACCGCGCGTCCTCCTGGCGAAGGCGGGCGGCGGCCAGTTGCTCCGCCAGCGCGATCTGGCGGTAGTGGAGCTCGGCCACGAGCGCTCGCTGGACGCCCAACGCCCGCTGCGCATCCCTGGCGGACAGCGTGGCCGCAGCCGCCGCCTCGGCGAGCTCGGCCCGCTCCCGTTGCGAGGCGCGCTGGAGCTCCTCGGCGTCGGCCCGCGCCGATTCAAGCTGCGCCGCTCGCGCCTGCGCCTCGTCCCGCAGCGCCGCGATCATGAGGCTGGACTGGACGCGCTCGCCCACGAGGTCCTCGGGCTCCGGCGCAGCCGCAGCTGCGCGGCCCGGCGACGCGGACGCCCCGCGCGCCGCATCCGCGAGGGCGGCCGACAGGCGGGCGATCTCGCCGCGTTGGCTTTCCGAGACGCGGCTTGCGTCGGCGAAGTCGGCCTGCGCGGCGGCCTGGGAGCGCCGCTGCTCCTCGGCCGCCTGCAGGGAGGCGGACAGCGTCTCCTGCAGGCGCCGGCGCAGCTCCTCCACCTCCCGGCGCAATTGCGTCTCCCGGGCCGCCGCGGTCTCCGCCGCCCCGGCCTGGCCGGCCGGCTCGACGGCGTTCGGCAGTGGCGGGATCCCGGCGCGCTGCGCCTCCACGAAGACCGGCAGAGCCCGGGCCGTCGCGGCCACAGTCGCGGGCGCGGCGGCCCGGCTGGAGGGCGTTGGACGCCCGGCGTCCCTGTCGCCGCCGCTCAGGGCCGCGACGCCGAGGCCGAGGACGCCGATGGCGATCAGGGCCGCGCTGACGAGAAGCCGCGGCTCGCGCGGCGATTCCGGCGCGGCGCCGGTCGTCCTCAGGACGGGCGCGTCGCCGGTCTGGGCGTTGAGGGTCGTCCAATGGCTCGGAGCGATCAGCACCGGCAGGCCGCTCGGGCGCCGCCAGCTCCGGCTCGCCTCGGACCAGCGCCCCACCTCATAGGAATCGGCCGCCTGGTCGAAGAGCAGCACGACCTGCCCTGTCTGGGCCAGCGCATCGATGGGTCTCATGCAGGCTCCTCCGCAACCGGCGGCGCGGACCCAACCGCTCCATGTCCGCCGGGCGTCGCCCTGGCGAGTATCGACGCCGACCGTCCGGCCCGTCATCACCCTGGCAGACTAGTCCGGACCGTCTAGAGAGCGTCCGTCGGCGCCCCGGTCTCGCGCGCGTCGGCCGGCGGCGCTAACCTCGGCCGTCAACGGGGCGGAGAATCGCGATGACCACTCACGGAGCCGAAACGCCGTCCGACTTGTCCGCCTCTCAGCAGATCGACGCCAAGATCGCGGCGTTGGGCGACTGGCGCGGCGAGATGCTGGCCCGGGTCCGCGCGCTGATCAGGAGCGCCGAGCCGGGCGTCGTCGAGGAGGTGAAGTGGAGAGGCGTTCCGGTGTGGTCGCGCCACGGCCTCATCTGCACCGGCGAAACCTACAAATCCGTGGTCAAGCTGACCTTCGCCAAGGGCGCGGCCCTGCCCGACCCCGCCGGCCTCTTCAACGCCAGCCTGGACGGAAACACGCGACGCGCGATCGACTTGCGCGAGGGCGATGAGATCCAGGCTGAGGACTTCAAGGCCCTGATCAGGGCCGCCGCGGCCCTGAACGCGTCGAAGGCCAAGGCCTAGCCCGGCGGGGCCGACCGGAGCGCGGCTGTCGACAGGCCTCTCCCGCAAAGACGCGGCGCTGCGCATTGACGCGCCGACGCAAGCCTTCGATCATCCTTGGGTTGTATTGAGCGTCGATACAGCTCCAGCGGGATGAGGCGAGGCCGAAGGCCTATGCGACGCCCGCGGATCCAAGCGAAGCGGAGGGCAATCCATGAAGGCGTCATCGCTGAGCTTCCAGGCGGCGGTCGTTCTGGTTCTGGCGGGGATGGGCTGGGGCGTCGTGATGGCCGCGTCGGGCGACCATTCGACCATGCCGGCCCATGCGCATCTCAATCTTCTCGGCTGGGTGAGCCTGTTCCTGTTCGGGCTCTTCTATCATCTCCATCCCGCGCTGGACCGGAGCCGGGCCGCGCTGGCGCAGGTCTGCGCGTGGATCGTCGCGACGGTCGTGCTCACCATCGGGGTGGGGCTCGTCCACTCCGGACGTCATGTCGGGGACCCGATCGCGGCGGTCGCCTCGCTGGCGATCATCGCCGACATGGCGCTGTTCGGCTGGCTCGTCCTGCGCCGCGAGGCGCCGAGCGCCAGGACGGCCGCGCCGCTGCCGGCGGAGTGAGCGCGGGCGCATCTGGCGCCCACGCCCGGCCGGATCGGTCCGTCAGCGTTTCGCGACGACCACCTCCAGATACTCGCTGGGCACGATCATCCCGCCGTCCGTGGCGCGGTTGAACCGCGCCACCAGCGCCTCGAGGTCTCGCTCGAGCGCCTCGCGCCCGGCCGGCTCCAGGGCCGCGAAGGTCTTCAGCACCGGGCCGTAATAGGTCCTGAACACGTCGAGGAAGTGCCGGGGCGTGCGGTAGCGGAAGGTGAAATGCCGCGGTTCGGCCACCAGCGAGGCGGCCTGCGGGCCGAACCACGCCGCGAGGCGCTCGGGATCGCCCCAGAGGGCCGGAGAGCGTGCGCCGGCCGGCGGCGGCACGTGCTGGCCGATCGTCTTGAACAGCTGCCCGATGAAGCCCTGCGGCGTCCAGTTGGCGAGGCCGATCTTGCCGCCGGGCCGGCAGACGCGCAGGAGCTCCGCGGCGGCGCGGTCCTGGTCGGGCGTGAACATCACCCCGAAGGTGGAGAGCACAACGTCGAAGCCGGCGTCCGCGAACGGCAAGGCCTCCGCGTCGGCCTCGCGGAACACGATGTCCAGCCCCTCGGCGGCGGCGCGCTCGCGGGCGCTGTCGAGCAGGGCCGGCACGTAGTCGGTCGAGGTCACCTCGCAGCAGCGGCGGGCTGCCGCGAGCGAGGCGTTGCCGTTGCCGGCCGCCACGTCGAGCACCTGCGACCCGGCCTTGAGGTCGAGCGCCTCGCACAGGGTTTCGCCCACGATCTGGAGCGTGACGCCGACGACGGCGTAATCGCCCGACGACCACGCGCCCTGCTGGCGCGTCTTGATGGCCTGCAACTGGGCCGTGTCGAACCCGCTGCTTTGACGGGGGGCTTGAGCGGTGCTTAGCATGGCTGATCTCCGTCGGTCGCTGGTCCCGCGATGCGGGCGTTCGCCGGGCTCGGACGGACCGGTCCCGGCCGCGCCCTGCCCGCGTCGACCCTGAGACTAGCGGCGGCGCATGGTAGGCATCGTGGGCGCCCGCGTGGGAATGACCGTGGAAACGGACGAGCCGGAGAAGCGGGACTGGGAGGGCGCCGACGCCCCGGCGCAACTGCGGCTGCTCGGCCCCTTGCGCGTCCAGCGGGCAGGCCTGGAGATTCCCCTGCCGCCGTCGCGCAAGGTGCGCGGGCTCATCGGCGTCCTGGCGCTCTCGCCCCACCCCGTCCAGCGCAGCCGCCTCACCGACATGTTCTGGGACGCTCCCGACGACCCGCGCGGAGAGTTGCGCTGGGCCCTGAGCAAGATGCGGCGGATCTTCGACGCGCCCGGCCGGACCCGCGTCGACGTGCGCGGCGATGCGATCAGGCTTGACCTCGGCGACGTCCGCGTCGACGCCGTCGAGATCGCCGCCGCGGTCCGGCAGGGGTTAAGGTCGTCGCCGCCGGACGACTTGCGGCGGCTGGCCGGCCTCCACGGCGGGGACGTGCTGGAAGGGCTGGAGATCGAGCGCTGCCCGGCCTTCCAGGGCTGGCTCACGGCCCAGCGGCGGCGCTTCCGCAGCTTCCAGGCGGCCGTGCTGGAGCGTCTCGTCGCGCTGACGCAGGACGACGACGACGTGTTCGCGCATCTCGACGATTGGCTGCGGATCTCGCCCTTCGACAGGCGCGTGCACGAACGCATGCTGAACGCGCTGGCGTCGCGCGACCGCATTCCGGACGGAGAGGCGCATCTCGCCGCGACCGTGCGGCTGTTCGAGGCGGAGGGCCTCGACCATGCGGGCCTGCGCGAGGCCTGGCGCGCCGCGCGGTCGCGACGCGGCGCCGGCCCGCCGGCCGTCCCCTGCGCGTCGTCTCCGGCGCCCCCGCCCGGCCACGGCGCCGCAGCGCCCCTCCCCTCGGCGGGGCCGCGGCGCGCCTCCATCGCGGTGATGCCCTTCGCGCGCCAGGCCGGAACGGGAAGCGACGCCGCGGCGGACGGCCTCGTCCGGGACGTGATCACCCGGCTGGCGAAGCTGCGCAGCCTCTTCGTCATCGCCCAGGGCACGACCTTCGCGCTGCATGAGCGCCGCATCGGCGTCGAGGAGGCCGGGCGACGGCTGAACGTGGACTATGTGGTGGGCGGCGCCCTCGAACGCGGCGCGGACCGCCTGACCGTCTCGGTGGAGCTCACCGAGACCCGGACCGCCCGGATCGTCTGGGCGGAAAGCTTCCAGCGCAGGCTGGACGACGCATTCCTGGTGCTCGACGAGATCGGCGACAGCATCGTGGCCTGCGTCTCCAGCGAGATCGAGCTCACCGAGCGCAACAGGGCGATCCTCAAGCCCCCGAATTCGCTCGACGCCTGGGAGGCGCATCACCGCGGGCTCTGGCACATGTACCGGTTCAACAGGGCCGACAACGCGCAGGCCAGGGCCTTCTTCGAAGCCGCGATCGGGCTCGATCCCACCTTTGCGCGGGCGCATGCGGGGCTGTCCTTCACCCATTTCCAGAACGCCTTCCAGGGCTGGGCCGAGCGGCGCGGGGAAATGGAGAGCGCGTTCGCGGCGGCCGGCCGCAGCCTGATGTCGGACGATCGCGATCCCGCAGCGCATTGGGCCATGGGCCGCGCGCTCTGGCTTCGCGGCCAGCACGACGAGGCCGTGGCCGAACTGGGCCAGTCGATCGACCTCAGCCCCAATTTCGCGCAGGGACATTACGCCCTCGCCTTCGTGCATTCGCAGAGCGGCGATCCACAGGCGGCCGTGGCCTTCTCGGATCACTCGCGGCGCCTCAGCCCCTATGATCCGATGCTGTTCGGCATGCTGGGCGCCCGCGCGATGGCGCTGGTTCGACTCGGGCGCTACGAGGAGGCCGCCGAATGGGCCGTCCGCGCCGCGGCCCGCCCCAACGCGCACGCGCAGATCAGGGCCATAGCGGCCTTCTCTCTCGCGCTCGCCGGGCGTGTCGAGGACGCACGGGGCTACCTGTCCGCGATCCGCCAGATCGTGCCCGGCTACAGGGTCGCCGACTTCCTGAGCGCCATGCAGTTCGCCTCCGACGACGAGCGGCTGTTCCGCGACGCCGCCCGGCGCTTCGGGGCGGACTGAGCCCACCTCCGCCTTCGCGCTCCTTCGGCATCCTGGAACCGTCCCGGCCGCCTCGGCGCGCTGCGGGGCCGCTGGCGATTAATCCGGTTTACTTTTCTTTCCAGGAATCGTCTGAATTCCGGGAACTTTAGTTCAACATCTCAGTAATGTGTATCCAATGTGTAACTTAAAGAGCCGCTGCTTACCGCAGCAGGCCGAAAGCTAGGACTGCGCCATGCGGATGCGTTATACTGTCTTGTTGGGAGCGCTACTCTCAGCTTCATCGACGTCTGTCATCGCACAGACGTCTCCGATGTGCGCCTATCTGGTGGCGCCCCAGGGAATACATCACAGCTGCACGCTGATCCACCGTGGCGGCCGGGCGCTCTGCAGCTGCGACGGGCAGTCGGTCGTCGGACGTCCCGGCCTCCACTCCTCCACGGACCAGACGGGCTCGCTCTCCAGGTCCGCCGGGAGCCTCGGCGCTCCGGGCGGGATCGTCGGCGTCGGAACCACCGGCGCGACGTCGGCCCCGAGCGCAGTCGGCGTCTCCACCGGACCGCGGGGAACCGCTCCCAGCTCGATCGGGACCTCGGTCGGATCGACGGGCTCCGTCTCGACAGGCTCCATCTCCACGGGTTCGACCGGGACGACGGGCCCGACCGGCGTGACGGGATCGATCGGCGGGTCGACGGGCGGGACCTCGCCCGGCGCGGGCCCGCAATCCTCCGTGAGCCACGGCAATAACGGCCTCGGCAACGGCGCGGAGGCCGACGACGTCGGCGGCGCGAACCCGGCCTTCGGCGACCCCTCCAACCCCGGCCGGGGATCGAAGGCGCACGCCCGCGGCGGGAAGGGCCACCACGCCTCCCGTGGCGGCCACTCGAAGGGCAACAACGGCCTGGGCAACGGCGCGGAGTCCAATGACGTCGGCGGAGCGAACCCCGCCTTCGGCGATCCGTCCAATCCCGGGCGCGGCATGGCGGCGACGACCGCGCGCGGGCAGACCGGCTTCGGCCAGGCCCCCCTGGGCCAACCCGGGTCCGGGCGCCACGGCGGCTCGAAGGGCAATAACGGCCTCGGCAACGGCGCCGAATCCAACGATGTCGGCGGCGCGAACCCCGCCTTCGGCGACCCGTCCAATCCCGGGCGCGGCATGGCGGCGACCAGCCGGGCCGGCGTCGGCGCGGACCGCTCGCGCGGGCCCAGCGGAATGAGCGCCAGCGCGGGCGGCCGGTCGGGCGTCGGCGGCGGCTCGAGCGCGAGCAGCTCCGGCGGCGGCGGCAAGGGCGGAGCGGCCGGCGGGTCCGGCGGGGGTAGCGGCGGCGGCAACGGCTCCGGCGGCTCGTCCGGCGGCGGCGGATCCGGCAATGGCGGCGGCTCCGGCGGCCATGGCGGCGGCGGTAACGGCGGCGGCAACGGCGGCGGCGGCGGCAACGGCGGCGGCGGCGGCAACGGCGGCGGCGGCGGCAACGGCGGCGGCGGCGGCAACGGCGGCGGCGGCGGCAACGGCGGCGGCGGCAATGGCGGCAATGGCGGCGGTGGCGGCGGCGGCAACGGCGGAGGCGGCGGCGGCGGTGGCAACGGCGGAGGCGGCGGCGGCGGCAACGGCGGCGGCGGCGGCAACGGCGGCGGCGGCGGCGGCGGCGGCGGCCACGGCAAGTAAGGCGTCTTCGAGCCTGTCCTGATCGACGCGGGGGGGGGGGGGGGGGGGGGGGGGGTGTGGCTCTTCTTGACCCACCACCCCACCCGCGACCCAACACCACCCG
>NZ_JBTAMK010000021.1:33875-56716 GCF_054796215.1 Alsobacter sp. SYSU BS001988
AACGGGGGCGGCGGCGGCGGCGGCGGCGCCCAGGGCAATTATGGCTTGTTCGAGCCTTTCCTGTTCGCGGCGCGCGCGGCGTGGGCCGCGCCCGCTTTCGACAAGTCGAGCCCTCAGGCCGACGCGGAGACCGACAGCGCGGCGGAGATCTCGTCCAGGGTGGCGCGCTCCTTGTCGCTGACGGCGACGCCTCCGAAGCCGAGGAAGCCGCCCTCCTTGCCGGCTTCCGCGGCCTTCTGGGCGATCTCCCGCAGCCAGGCCTTGAACCCCGCGGCGTCGTTCGGCGCCTTGGCGTCGACCAGCGCGGCCACCGCCCGCAGCTCCTCCACCGCCTTGGTCTTCACGTCCGCGAGCTGCGCGCCCTTGAATTGCGCCTGCATGCGGTCGCGGATCGCGGTCCGGGTCTCGGAATTGGCGATATCCTCGGCGACCTCACGGGCCAGCGGGTTCGCCGAGGCGCTCTGCTTGGCCTGCGCCAGGGACATCCCGCCGGCAAGCGCCTCCTGCAGCAGGCCCCACAGCCCGCTCGGATCCGCCGCCGTGATCGCCATGCCGGCCACCAGCGGGCTCGCGGCCACGCGCGCCCATTCGTCCGTGCTGAATGCAGCCTTGCTCGTCATCGCAACCTCCTTGTGTTGCAGACCACAATCAATGCGCCCCGCGTCGGTTCCGGCAGGTTACAGTTCCCCAAGTGGCTCCACCTTGACGGCGTGATATAGCCGAGGCGTCTTCTGTCAGGATCGCCGATGCTTCACCATCCTGTCCCGGTCCGTCTCGCAGCGCTTGCCCTGCGCGGCCCACGGCATCCAGTCGCCGTTGAACTCCTCGCCCATGCGGATCTCGAATTTGAACTTGGGGGACACGGACCGGAAGGCGTCGACGAAGTTCCGGTACGCCGCGATGAAGGATTGCTCTTCTGGCGATGTCGGCCTTCGCCGCGCCCGCCGCCGCCGGGGCGCGTCCCGGCGCAGGCGCGTCAGTCCGGGCCTGCCCGGCGCTGGGCGCGGGATTCTATGCGCTGCCCGGCTCCGACGCCTGCGTGAAGATCGGCGGCCGCGCCCGCTACGACTATGTCTATGCGAGCTCCGCTCTCCGCGGGGCCGCCTCCACAAGCTCCCGGGCGACCGGCATGGCGTTCGTCGACGCCAGGACGCGGACCGAGGCCGGGCCGCTGCGCGCCTATGTGCGAGTCGGCGTCTCGCGCGGGCTTGGCGCGACGCCGCCCGGGCTTGCGTCGCGCTGAACGTTACCTCCGTAAGAAACCGGATTGCGACTCGCCGCCTTCTGGCTCCGCCCGCGGCGTGGCGTCGCGAATTCTGAGGCGACGTCTCGGTTCTACGGGACGTTGCATCTACCTCCAGTTAAAACTTGCGACTTTTCGTTGAAATACGAGGCTTCGGCCGAACGTTTTCTTTCATCGCCAAAACGAGAGTGACCCCGCGGCAAGCGTTCTGCGCCGCTGATTCGGGGGCATCAATGACTGCTATGGGCGCCTATGTGGGCAACTCGCCGGAGAAGATCCCCGGCTTGGAGGCGTTCCTGGGACATTCCGTCGATTTCGTCCGGGCGCATACCGGACGCGCGGACTGGGCCGACTGGGACGGAAGCATCGGCTGGGAATCGGGCCTCTGGGCCGGAACGGGCCGCTCGATCGCCTGGTCCATCCCGCTCTTCGCCAACCAGGGCGATCTCGCGAGCGCGGCCGCGGGAGCCTACAAGAGTCATTACGTGCAGGCGGCCAAGACGATCCTTCCCAGTAGCTCTGGTAGAGAACGTTGTGGTCCGCGAACCACTGCGCCGCCTTGCTGACGAAGGCCGCGGCGTCGGAGTTCATGCCCCATTCCGAATAGGCGGTGGGCTTGCCGTGGGCCGCGGCGAAATCCTGGTGCCACTGGAGGCCGTAGGTCTGCCCGACCTTGTTCGCCCAGGCGGTGGCCGGGTCGGCCGGGTCCCACTGAGTGTTGTAGTAGAAGTCCATGCCGATCACGTCGACATAGGCGTCGCCCGGATAGGCGGCGGCGGGATCCATGGACCCGCCCAGATTGACGTTCCAACGTGAACGACAGCGGCTATATGAGCGAAATCCAGCAATACGCCGGCGCGAGCGCCGCCTTCCAGCGCGCCTTCGGTTCGACCGTCGCCGCGAGCCAGGCCTCCGTGCAGGAGGGCGGCGCGGCCGCCTACCTGATCGCCCTCCCCGGCCCGGCCGCGACCGACCAGGTGATCAAGTACACCGTCGACGGCGGCGCCGTGCAGACCGCCGTCGTCAAGGCGGGCCAAAGCTCCGTGCGGGTCAGCGTCCAGACCGTCAATGACGGCGTCGCCGGCACGATCGAGGGCAAGACCGCCGACCGCCCATGTGCTGGCGCTCTCCAACGGGGCGAGCGCCACGGTCACGATCACGGAGGCGCAGTCGGGAGCGGCCGGCGGCCTGGCGATCACCTCCGCGGGCGCGGTGACCAACGCCAGGTCCCAGACGATCAGCGGGACGGCGGACCCGTCCAAGGCGGGCGCCGTCGTCCACATCCTGGACGCCGGACCTTCGGGGACGATCGAGATCGGGACCGCGACCGTCCAGGCGAACGGCGCCTGGAGCGCGACCGCCCAGCTCTCCGCCGTCGAGGGAAACCACCTCGTCTCGGCTACGCTGGACGGCGGTTCGAGCCCCGCCGTCGCCTACACGCTGGACTGGACGCCCGCCGTCGTGACCGGGACGCAGAGCGTGTCCGGCCTGTCCAACAAGACCGTCGAGACGCTCACCATCAAGGCCACGGACTCGCTGGCGGGCGTGAAGTCGGTCGAGGTCTTCGACAACGGCGTCGACATCGGGGCGGCGACCCTCACCAGCGCAGGCTGGAGCTTCACCACCGGCAAGCTGGCCGACGGCGCGCACGCCTTCACGGCGGCGGCGACCGACAAGGCCGGCAATGTCAGCGCCGCGGTCTCCACCGGGGCGGTGATGACGGTGGACACGGTCGCCCCCTCGGTCGTCCTCACCGACGCGACGCGGGCGACGGCCGGCGCCAAGACCGCGACGACCGTCTTCGGCCACGCCGAGGCCGGCGCGACCGTGACGCTCTCCGCCAACGGCTCGGTCGTGGCGAGCGGCATCGCGGCCGACGCGAAGGGCGACTGGAGCTTCACCAGTTCGATCATCCAGGCGAACCGGCTGACCACCCTGACGGCCGTCGCCACGGACGCGGCGGGCAACAAGGGGGCCGTCAGCAACGAGCTGGTCCTGGGCACCGCGTCGACGGACAAGATCACCGATGCGTCGTCCGGCGTCGTCTTCGTCGCCGGCTCCGGCGCCGATACGATCACGGGCGGCGGAGGCGCGGACCGCTTCGTGTTCCACGCCGGCTTCGGCAAGGACGTGATCACGAACTTCCAGCCCGGCGCGTCGGCGACCGCCGTGCACGACGTCATCGTCCTGGACCGCGTCATCGCGGGGCTGGCGGGGATCTCGACCGATTCGGCGCTGGCGGCCTACGTGCTCGGCCGCACGACCGACACGGCGTCCGGCGTGCTGCTGCAGATCACGGCGACCGACAGCATCCTCCTCCAGCACGTGACGAAGTCGCAGCTCATCGTCAGCGACTTCCACCTGATCTGACGCGGCGAGCCGCCCGGTGTGCGCCCGCGCACATCGGATCCGGGCGGGCGGGGTAGTGCTTCCCGCCCGACGCCAGCCCATCCCGACGCCGCCCAGGAGCGCGCCTTGTCCAACATCACCATCCGGTCCGATTTCGGAGATTCCGAGGCCCTCGCTCTGGCGCTGTCGGGCGCGGGATCGGGCGACTACGGATCGCTGAACGTCCGGCTTTCGACGCTGGTGGGAGGCGGCCTCGGCGCCTATGTGGGCTTCCTGACCGAGCTCACCGCCCAGCATGGAGTGGAAGCGGGCTATGTCGACCCGAACACGCTGGAGATCCGCACGCCCTCCTTCGTCCTCGACGCGCATGGGGCGCTGGGGGAAACCGGCTCGACCGTCGACGTCATCCGCATCCTCAACAAGGCCGACGGCTCGCTGATCACCTTCACGGGGCGCTTCGCCCTCGCGTCGCTTCCGTTCAACCAGGGGCCGTCCTCGTCCCATTTCGACGAAATCGCGGTGGCGACGCAGGCCACCGCGCCGGGGCTCGCAGGCACCGTCTTCTCGGTGCAGATGAGCGCCGATCTCGCCTCGGGGGGCCTCTCGGGATCGATCAGCGGCTATCGCGAGATCAGCGACCTCTCCGCCGGACCCGTCGGGATCGGCGCCAACCACCACCTCGCCGCCGGGCTTCGCTGGGACGGCGCGACGACCACGGTCGGCTCCGCCGCGATCACGGGGGCCGAGTTCTACACCCTGGACAAGGCCTCCGGCTCGGTGCGGGACCTGGTGGCGGTGGCGGGCCTGAACCTCGACGCGTCTCAGGCCGATGCGCCGCACCTGGCCGACCTCGCCGTGCGGGGCGTGGACGTCATCGTCCCGCACGGGACCAAGCCCATCGACCTCGACGCCGGCGCGGGCACGGACTTCGTCGCCCTGCCGGGAGCCTCGAGCGACTACGTCATCGCCCATGCCGGGACCGAGCTGACGCTGCACAGCAAGGCGGGCGCGCTCGGAGACCAGCATTACGACAATGTCGAGCGGCTGGTGTTCTCCGACCAGATGATCGCCTTCGACGCGGACGGCCACGCCGGGCAGGCCTACCGGGTCTACCAGGCCGCGTTCAACCGCACGCCGGACAAGGCCGGCCTCTCCTACTGGGTGGCCCAGATGGACCATGGCGCCAGCCTCGGACAGGTGGCGCAGGGCTTCTCGGCCTCGTCGGAGTTCCGGGCGATCTACGGGACGGCGCCCACCGCCGAGGGGCTGGTGAACGGGTTCTATCAGAACGTGCTCGGCCGCGCGCCCGAGAAGGCCGGCTTCGACTATTGGGTCGGCGTGCTGCACGCCGGCTCGTCGTCGGGCTCCGTGCTGGCCTCCATCTCCGAGAGCCCCGAGAACGTCGCGCTCGTGGCGCCCAAGATCGCCAACCGCGTCGCGCTGGACCTCGCCCCGTTCCTGTGAACCCCATGGGCGTCCGAGGTCCCCGATCCGGACGCTTCCGGACGCTGCGTTGCGGGCCTTCTCGGGAAAGAGCTTGGTTTCACCCCGGCCGGAACGGCGCGGGGCTTGAGCAATCCCTCGTTCCGGACCGGGCGCCCGGCCTCGGCTGACGCTCCGGCCGGGCGCAGCGCCTCAGCCATGGGCGGCGCCGACATGATCGGCCATGTTGGCCCCGCGTGCGCCGAGCGGCTTCGGGCGGCCTTCGGTGCTGTCCTTGGCGGTCTGGTGCTCCATCTCGGCGTTCATCTGCGCGCCGAGCAGGACGATGACCACGGAGAGCCAGATCCAGACCATGAACCCGACGCCCGCCCCCAGCGAGCCGTAGGTCCGGTTGTAGCTGTCGAAATTGGCGACGTACCAGGAGAAGATCATGGAGGCGACGAGCCAGAGCGTCGCCGCCGTCATGCCGCCCCAGGTCACCCAGCGCCATTTGGCGCTCTCGCGGCTCGGGCCGTAGCGGTAGATCACCGCGAGCCAGGTCGCCACGATGACCAGCATGATGGGCCAGCGCAGCAGCGCCAGGATGCGCTCCGCCGGGGTCGCCATGCCGATATAGGCCATCACGATCGGGGTCACGACCACGGCGCCGAGCGCCAGGATCACGAAGGTGATCATGCCCAGCGTCAGCAGCAACGTGCTGGCGTAGAAGACCACGAGGCTCCTCTTCTCCCTCTCGCCATAGACGACGTTGAGCGCGTCGAACAGCGCGGCCGCGCCGGAGTTCGCGCTCCACAGCGCGATGGCGAGGCTGGTCAGGAAGGCCCAGCCCAGGGTGGCCGCGCCCTTGCCCACGATCAGCGCGATCTGGCCGGCGATGAGGTCCAGGACGCCGCCGGGCAGAAGGCCCTGGAGCAGCACCAGATGGGTGGCGACCGTCCCTGCGTCCGCGAACAGTCCGTAAAGGGAGACGATCGCGGCGATCGCCGGGAACACCGCCAGGAGCGCGAAGAAGGCGACGCCTCCGGCCATCGCGAGCAGCCGGTTGGCCGGGATGGACCAGAACACCCTGAAGGCGATGTCCTTCCAGCCCAGGGACGGGATCTGTTCGGGGCTGTCCGCCTCGCGGCCGCGGTGCAGCTCGTGGGCCCGCGCGAGGTCTTCGGGAAAGCCGCTCTCGGGGGCTCCCAGTCCCGACCTCCAGTCGTCCCGGGATTGCGCGTCGAGGGGGTCTTGGTCGTCGGACATGATGCGGGGTCGCCTGGATTGCATGTGCGAACGGGCCATGGGCGGACAGGGTTCCCTTGCCCCGTGCGGCCCAAGACCGCTGCCCCGCTCCCGGTCAGAGAACGCGTCCGACGGCGAAGCTCCAGCACTTCCGAATTTCAGCAACGCTCGCGACTCCGGGAACTATTGCGTCGCAACATTCTGTCCTGCTCGGTTCCAGGTGCAGCATTCTGAAAGCCAGGAGCTTGAGGCAGGAAAGAAGAGGTCTGGCAGGGAATAAAGCGCCTCTTGGGCGGAACAATCGGGTTACGTTCGCGCTTGATGAGCACCAATCGCAACACGGGAGATCAACATGCGCCCGACCATGATGCTCGCAGCCAGCGCGCTGGTCCTTTCCACCGGTCTCGCCTTTGCGCAGACCAATGCGGCGCCGGCCCCGGCCCGGAACGCGCCGTCCAGCGCGCAGAGCAACGGCCAGCCCGCGGTCACCCATCCCAACACGTCGGACATGAAGGCCGGCGACATGAAGACCGGGGCCATCGCGACCAACGCGAAGCTGGAGGAAGGCTCCAACAGCTTCACCGAAGGCCAGGTGCGCTCGCGCCTCGAAGGTGCCGGCTTCAAGAACATCAGCGACCTGAAGAAGGACGACAAGGGGATCTGGCGCGGCAAGGCCGAGCACGCGGGCAAGCAGGTCCAGTTCGGCTTCGACTTCAAGGGCAACGTCGCCATCCAGTGAGGCGCGCCCCCACCCTGACGCCATCCCTTTCAAGGAGACACCCATGACCCGCACCGTCACCGCCATGTTCGACAGCTATCAGGAGGCCGCCGAAGCCGTGCGCCGCCTCGAAGCTCTCGGCCTAAACCATTCCGCCGTCAGCCTCGTCTCGAACGATCCCGCCAACCGCGAGCGCATCTCCGGCCTGTCCGACAACACGGCCGACAACGCCGAAGGCGGCGGCGCCACGGGCGCCACGCTGGGCGGCCTGCTCGGCGGCGGCGCCGGCCTGCTGGCCGGCCTCGGCCTGATGGCCATCCCGGGCGTCGGCCCCGTCGTGGCGCTCGGCTGGCTCGCCTCGACGCTCGTGGGCGCCGGCGCCGGCGCTGCGACCGGCGGCCTCATCGGGGCCCTGACGGGCGCCGGCGTGAGCGAGGAAGACGCCCATACCTACGCCGAGGGCGTGCGCCGCGGCGGCAGCCTCGTCACGGTGCGCACCGACGACGCGCTCTACGATAAGGTCGTCGACATCCTCGACGACGACGGCACGGTGAACATCGACGAGCGCGAGTCCACCTGGCGCAAGGAAGGCTGGAACGGCCGCTACGAGCCGGGCGTCGGCGCGACCGGGACCACGAGCTCCACCCCCGGCGTCGCCGGTTCGATGGCCGCCTCGACTCCGGCTTCGCCGGCCGGCCTCGGCCGCACCGGCGCGGGCATGACGGGCGCCGGAACGACCGGTTACGCCGGCGCGTCGGGCTCGGGCGTGGGCGGGACCTCGTCCGGCTATGGCGAGACCGGCCGCTCGGGCGAGCAGGTCATCCCGGTCGCCGAGGAACGCCTGAACGTCGGCAAGCGTGAAGTGAACGAAGGCCGCGTCCGCGTGCGCTCCTACACCGTCGAGAAGCCCGTCACCGAGCAGGTCAACCTGCGCGAGGAGCATGTCGACGTCTCGCGCCGCCCGGTGGACCGTCCCGTGTCGGGCGACCCCTTCCGTGAGCGGACCATCGAGGCGACGGAGACCTCCGAGCGACCCGTGGTCGAGAAGCAGGCCCGCGTGGTCGGCGAGGTCGCGGTCAACAAGGACGTCAGGAACACGACCCAGACCGTGTCCGACACCGTCCGCAAGACCGAGGTCGACATCGAGGACAGCCGCGAGGCCAACCGCTTCGGGACCGGCGGCCAGGGCGACCGTCGCACCTGACCGGTCGAGACGACCAGACATGAGAGTGAGCGCCGCCCTTCGGGGCGGCGTTTTTCGTCGCGCCGGCAAGTCCGGCCGGCGCACGCCGCCGGTCCAAGTCAAAACAGCGGTAAGCATCTTGGGTTGGGGCGCTTGCGACGCCCGTTACTCTTTGCTACCTCTTGGAAGGACTTCGATGATTGAGTCGATATCCCCCCACTCACCTGCAGATCGACCTCCACACCCGGCGGCTCTGGCCGTAGCGAGTCCTGATGCGCACTCCGATCAAACCCTTCGTCGTCGAGATCAAGAACGCCCGCCGCACGACGCGGACCACGCCCTGGCTGACCGTCCCGGATGCGGCCGCGCCACGCGCCCAACAACCGGCGCCCCTGCAGGCGTCCCAGGCCAGGCGGGCCGCGGACGCGCTGTTCTCCAAGCCCGTCTCGGCCCCGGCGAGTGCGGCGGAGCCCGCGGCCCCGACCGGGCGCATCCTCCTGCCCACGGCGCCGCAGCCGCTCGCAGTCGAGCCGCAGGAGCGCGTCGAGGCGGAACGGACGCCTTCTGAAGCCGCCGTCCCCGCGCCTGCGCCCCGGAAAAGGGCCCGGCCGAGCGCATCGGCGGTTCCGCCCCGGGCGCCCGAAGCCATCGCGATCACGGCGCCGGCCGAACCGAGGGAGCCGGAGCCTCAGCCGGCCGCCGCGGAGGCGGCCGACGCCGGGTCCGAGGGCTATCGCCGCCGGATGCGCGGTCAGGAGCCCCCGCGCCATGAACGCTGGAAGCGGCGCCTCGGCCGCTGGGCGCAATAACGCCCGATCCGTCGGGCATAGAGACCGAACCCGCGCGCGGTTCGGTCGTTTCCTATCCGAGGCCCCGCCCGGAACAATGGAGAATCAAGATGCGCGCGCTGATCGCGACCGCCGCCCTGCTGGCGTTATCCCTGACGACCCTGCGAGCGTCGGCGCAGACTGCGGACGAGGATAGAGCCCGCGAAGCCGCGGCCATCATCACCCGGGACGGCACCGTCGAGCAGTATTGCGGCCAGGACGATTCGCCCGCCCTGCCCGGCTTCACCGACGCCGAGACCGAGGCGGCCTGCGACATCATCGCCAACGCCGACGAGGACTGAGCCCCATGACGGCGGCCTCCCTCCCGCGCCAGAAGGGAGGCGGCCGCGGTGATGCGAAAACGAGGCCTCAGCCGCTGCGGTTGGCGTAGCGGTCCTTCTTCTGGCGGTTCTCCTGCCCCTCACGCGTCTTCTGCGGGCCGATGATCTGCTTGTAGCGGACCGTGTTCTTCTTCCAGGACGGGCGCTTGCGGGCTTTGTGAGACATCGTTTTCTCCCTGACGACCAGGCCGCCCTCGTGTCCGGGGCGGCCTTCCGGCGCGAATGTGCCGCGCCCCGCCGCGCCGCGCAAGCGCTGCGCCGGGCAGGACGCTACGCCGCGAGCAGCGCGTTGACGCGCTGCAGCGCCCGGCCCAGCGCCGCAAAGCAGGTCGCGTCGATGGACGAGCACAGCCCCTCCTCCATGATGGCGAGCGCCTTGGGAATCGGCATGGCGGCCCGGTAGGGGCGCTCCGCCGTCAGCGCGTCGAAGACGTCGGCGGCGGTCACGATTCGGGTTTCCAGGCCGATCTCGTCGCCCTTGAGCCCGCGCGGATAGCCTTTGCCGTCGAGACGCTCATGATGGCCGCCGGCGATGGGCGCGAGGTCCCGGAAGGCGTGGATGCGCGACAGGACCGTCTCCGAATGCGCCGGGTGCAGGCGCATCGCCTCCCATTCGGCCTCGTCGAGCTTGCCGGCTTGTCCAGGATGCTGTTGCTGACGCCGAGCTTGCCGATGTCGTGCATCAGCGCGGCGCGCCTCAGGCGACGCCGGTCCGCCGCCGCAAAGCCGAGTTCCTCCGCGATCAGGTCGGCGTAGAGCGTGACCCGGTCGCTATGGCCGCTGGTGAACGGGCTCTTGGCGTCGATCACCTGCGCGAAGGCCGCGGCGATGTCGTCGAGATAGTCCTCGTCCACCACAGCCCCGTCCAGAGCCGGCTCGAGCGCGAAGACGTCCTGCTCCAGGGTCGGGCTGTTCAGCCCCCGCCAGAAGGAGCCGTCCGACGCCACCCGGGCGAAGGCCCGCGCCAACGCCGGATCGAACCAGCCGCCGGCCCGGCGCGCCACCTCGCGCATAGCGGCCTGCGGTCCATCGGCGGACTGGAATACGTCCACCACCTGGGCGATCAGGGCGATGCGCGCGTAGATCGGAATGTCCTCGCCCGCGGCGCCGAGCGGCGAGCCGCCGCCGTCCCGGTGCTCGTCGAGATTTTGGACGCCCTGCGCGACGGCTTCGCTGAAGCGCATGCGCCGCGCGATCTCGGCCCCGCGCTGGCAGCGCGTTTCGATCAGCTCGCGGGCGATCTCGCCGCCGTTCTGCAGGATGCCGACGATGGCCCGGAAGCGCTCGGCGAGGCCGGCCTTCAGCCCGGTATGGGCCAGCACGAAACGCAGCGCCTGCGGCAGCCCGCCGTCGATGCGCTTGAAATCGCGCTTGAAGGCGAGGTCGTCGGTGACGTAGAGGCGGCAGATCCGCGCCGCGTTGCTGCTGCAGCCGAGGTCCTTGAGCAGCAATGTATAGTAAAGATCCCAAAGCTGGGCGTCGGAAAGCCCCGCCTCGCGCCCGATATGCATGCCGATCCAGCAGCAGCGGACGCAGTGCCCGGGCGGTTGCCCCTCGGTCAGGTCCAGCGCGTGGCTCAGCGCGCCCAGCAACTCGGCCAGCCGCAGCTCCTGGGCGGGCGGGGAGGATTCAGGTTCGCTCATGCTGGCGCCGTCGGTCTCGAGGGCGCCAGCAGAACACAACCAGATTAAGGCGTTCTATCGATGACGCCCGTCATGCGGGCATCATCCCGTCAGGCCGCGGCTGCGGGATTGACGGCGTCTTCGGCGAGTTCGGAGAGGATCTCGTCGGTGTTCTCCTCCTCCACCAGCGTCGCCTTGATCAGCTCGGCGGCTTCGTCCAGGCCGAGCTGCTTGGCCCAGGCCAGCAGGGTGCCGTAGCGGGTGATCTCGTAGTGCTCCACCGCCTGCGCGGCGGCGATCAGGCCGGCGTCGATGGCGCTGCCGCCCTCGAACTCCTCGGCCACCTCGTCGCCCTCGGCGATGATGCCCTGGATGGCCTTGCACTCGACGCCCTCTGGCTTCTCGCCGATGAGCTTGAACACCTGCTCCAGCCGCTTGATCTGGTTCTTCGTCTCCTCGAGATGGACGCCGAAGGCGCCGCGCAGGTCGTCGGTCTGGGCCGCCTGGGCCATCTTCGGCAACGCCTTCACGATGGCGTTCTCGGCGAAATAGGTGTCCTTGAGCTGGTGCAGGAACAGCGCCCGCAGATCCTTGTCGGCCATGTGCATATCCTCCTGTCGGAATGGTGCTAGCCAACAGCCCCGGCGCGCGATCGTTCCCGCTCTCCCCCTGTGGCGCCCGGCCGCGCCGCCGCCTCAGCCGCCCAGCTTGCTGAGCACGAAGGCGGCCAGGAAGCCCGCCACCGTGATGAGGCCGGCATAGTCGTGGGCGGTCTCGAAAGCCTCCGGGATCATGGTGTCGGCCAGCATCGCCAGGATGGCGCCGGCCGCCACCGCGGTGGTCGCGGCGATGATCTCCGGGTTGGCGCCGGCGAGCGCCACATTGCCCAGCGCGGCGGCGACGCCGGAGGTCAGCGCGATGGCGCCCCAGACGCCGAACACATAGAGCGCGCTGCGCCCCGCCTTCTTCATGCCGGCGGCGCTGGAGAGCCCTTCCGGCACGTTGGAGAGGAACACCGCCGCGACCGTGACGAGGCTGACGCCCTTGCCCTCCAGCAGGCTGACCCCGATGACGATGGATTCGGGCACCCCGTCCAGCAGCGCCCCGACCGCGATGGCGAGGCCGCCGTCGCCGGCCTGGCTCTGGTTGGGGTTTGAGCCCGACCGCTTGCGATGCTTCGCGCCGCGCCGGGAGAGGTAGATGTTGGCCGCGGTGTAGATCGCGCCGCCGGCGAGGAAGCCCGCCGAGGTGGAATCGAAGCCGCCCTGCCGATAGGCCTCGTCCATCAGGTCGAAGGCCACGGCCGAGATGAGGACGCCGGAGCCCACCGCCATCACGGCCGCGATGGCGCGCTGCGGCAGGCTGATCAGCCATGCGGCGGCGGCGCCGAGCACGAGCGCGGACCCGCCGACCAAGCCCCACATCCCCGCCTGAATCCACATCGGCATCCGCGATCTCCCGGCCATGCCCCGCCGTCCATCGGCCGACGTCAGCGCAGGAGCCGGGGGATGGTTCCTGCCGGATCAGAGCGAGCCAAAGCGGCCCGGCGCGCGGCAGCCATGCGCGCCGACGCTGGGAGCGTGGTTGACCTCGGACGCCGCGGCTTCATGTAGGATGCGTCTTCGGAGCACGGCTCCCTCCCCCGCCCGGAACCCCCGATGTCCTCGCAGACCGCCCGCGCGTCGCGCCCTCTCGTCATCGCCGCCGTGATGGCCTCCATGTTCATGGTGGCAATCGAGGCCACGATCGTGTCCACCGCGATGCCGCAGATCGTCGCCCAGCTGGGCGGGCTCGACCTCTACAGCTGGATCTTCTCGTCCTTTCTGCTGACCCAGACGGCCATGACGGTCGTGTTCGGCAAGCTGGCCGACCTCTATGGCCGCAAGCCCGTGATGCTGGCCGGCATCGGGATCTTCCTGCTCGGCTCGGCGCTGGCCGGCATCGCCTGGTCGATGCCGTCGATGATCGTGTTCAGGCTCATCCAGGGCGTGGGCGCGGGCGCCATGCAGCCCATCGCGATGACCATCGTGGCGGACCTCTATCCGGCTCGCGAGCGGGGCAAGGTCCAGGGCTCCCTCGCCAGCGTCTGGGCGATCTCGGCGGTGATCGGCCCCATGGCGGGCGGCCTCATCATCCACAACATGTCCTGGGCCTGGATCTTCTGGATCAACATCCCGATCGGCGTCGCCGCGGCGGCCGGCTTCATGCTCTATCTGCGCGAGGACGTGCGGCGCCAGTCCCACGCCATCGACTTCGCCGGCGCGGCCCTGTTCACCGCCACGGTGGCGGCGCTGATGATCGCGCTGACGACGGCGGGCTCGGAGCAGACCGGGCGCGCCCTGGCGGCCGCCGGCCTGTTCGGCGTCTGCCTCGTCCTGTTCGTGCTGCAGGAGCGGCGCGCCGCCGACCCCATGGTCGATTTCGCGCTCTGGCGGCGGCGGCCCATCGCGGCGGCCAACGGGGCCAACATGCTGGCCGGCATGGCCCTGATGGGGCTCACGACCTTCCTGCCGATGTTCGTGCAGGGCGTGCTGCACCGCTCGCCCATCGTCGCCGGGCTGACGCTCACCATGCTGGTGCTGGGCTGGCCGGCCGGCGCGACGCTGGCGGCCCGGACCTTCCCGATCTTCGGCCTGCGCCGGATCATGATCGTGGGCAGCCTCTTCCTGCCGGCGGGCGCGCTCGTCTTCGTCGGCCTGACGCCGGAGAGCTCGCCCGTGACGGCCGCCTGCGGATCGCTCGTGATGGGGCTCGGGATGGGCCTGCTGAGCGTCGCCTCGATGGTGCTGATCCAGGAGATCGTCGACTGGTCGCAGCGCGGCGGCGTCACGGCCTCCAACCTCTTCTCGCGCAATCTGGGCAGCACCCTGGGCGCGACGGTGCTCGGCGCCGTGCTGAACTACGGCCTCGGCCGGGCGGCCGGCGTCGGCGCGGTCACGTCCGAGCGGCTTCGGCAGGTGCTCGAGACGCCGCCCGGCGCCCCCGGCGGCGATCCCGCCCTGGCGTTGGCGCTGCAGGACGCGCTGCACCTCACCTTCTGGGCGATGCTGCTGATCGCGCTCCTGATCGTGGTCTTCTCGCTGATGGTCCCGCGCGTCGGCGTCGGCGAGCGCCAGGAAAGCCCGGCCGAATAGGGCCGGGCGACGCCTCGCCCGACCCTGTCGCGGCCCGGCGCGTTACGCCGGAGCCGCCCCCTGCGTGTTGACGAACACCGCGTAGATGGACTGGCTCGCCGCCATGAAGAGTCGGTTCCGCTTGGGTCCGCCGAAGCAGACGTTGCCGCACACCTCCGGCAGGCGGATCCGGCCGATCAGCTTGCCGTCGGGCGTCCACACGGTGACGCCGTTGTAGCCGACGGCCCGGCCGGCGTTGCTGGAGACCCACAGATTGCCGTCGACGTCGGCCCGGATGCCGTCCGGCCCGCACTTCACGCCATCGACCATGAAGTCGCTGAAGAGCTTGCGGTTGGAGAGCTTGTTGTCGGCGCCGACGTCGAAGACATAGACCTCGCCCTTGCCGCCCGGTCCCTTGTCGCCCGGCCCCTTGCCGGTGCTGCAGACATAGAGCTTCTTGAAGTCGGGCGAGAAGCACAGGCCGTTGGGGTCGGGGACCTGCTCCTCGGTGACCACCATGTCGAGGCGGCCGCTCGGGTCGATCCGGTAGCACTGCGTGGGCAGTTCGCGCTTGGACTCGCCCATGCCGACCGCCTGGCCGAGACGGGATTTCAGGCGCCCGGCCTCGTTGCTGGCTCCCCCGGCCGCGTCCGGCGCGCCCTCATAGAGCTGCCCGCCATAGGGCGGATCGGTGAACCAGTAGCTGCCGTCCGGATGGGCGACGACGTCGTTGGGGGAGTTCAGGCGCTTGCCCTGGTAGTTGTCGGCCAGCACCGTCACGGAGCCGTCGTTCTCGTAGCGGACCACGCGGCGCGTCAGGTGCTCGCAGGAGAGCTGCCGGCCCTGGAAGTCGAAGGAGTTGCCGTTGCTGTTGTTGGAGGGGAGCCGGAACACCGAGACGTGGCCGTCGTCCTCCATCCAGCGCATCTGGCGGTTGTTGGGGATGTCGCTCCAGACGAGGTAGCGCCCCTGCGCGTTCCAGGCCGGGCCTTCCGCCCACAGCGCCCCGGTCCAGAGCCTCTGGATGGCGCTGTTGGGCTGGACATAGGCGTCGAAGGACGTATCGACGCTGAGGATGTCCGGATCGCTGAAATAGGTCGTCGGGGCGCCCTGCGGGCTGAAGTCGCGCGGCGGGTTGGTGATCGTGGTCGGGGGAGAGGGGCGGACGGTCGTCTGCGTCTGCGCCAGCGCGGGCCGTGCCCCCAGGGCGGCGGCTCCGAGTCCGAGAGCGCCCGCGCCCATCGCTCCCACGAGCGAACGTCGCGAGAGCTTCTGGTCGTCGTCAATCGCAAATACTTTGGGATCTCGAGCGTCGAACGTCATCTCTAGTCCTCCCGAAGATTTCGCTCATCGCAACGTCGAGGTTGCGCAGCCACGCTACGCGCCGAGCCACCCTGGGTAAAGCAGCGCGCTGTCCCATTCCCGCGGGGCTGACCGCCGCCTGACGCAGCGGCGCGGGTCGCCGGTTCCGCCGGACGCCGATGAGGCGTACGATGGCCGCCCGAACCGCCGCCGCGACGCTCCATCCGAGAACGGATGCCCGCCTTCGGCGTTGGAAGGTCAGAGAAGGGAGACCGCCCATGTCCCTCACAGGCCGTTTCGATTTCCAGATCACTTTCACGGGAAAGCTCGTCCTCCTCGTCGAGGAGGAAGTGCCGAAGATGTTCAAGCGCGGGAAGGGCTCGCAGGCCATGCGCAAGCGCTGGCGCCCGGCCAAGGCCATCGACCTCTCCGTCCCGGCGATGCGGCCCCTGATCGACCTGCGCGGCGCGGCCGGCAAGCGGTCCTTCACGCCCCAGCTGGTCGCCGTCGACGGCGGGCTGAAGTCCGAGCCGACGCCCTACGCCGAGTCCTACGGCTGAATTCACGCTTTTTGATCGTGGTTTAGCGCTATTGACGTTCCTGGACGGGAATACTACTTCCAGGGGACCGCCGCCCTGCGCGACCAAACCCCTGGACCATCCCCATGTCGAGTTCCTATTCTCCCGCGGCCGTCGCCCCGGCCGGCCGCTTCGCCGTTTCCGAACGCCGCAGCGGCGGCCCCAATAGCGGCGCAGCATGGGGCGCGGCCTTCGCCATCGTGGCGGGCGCGGCGCTGATCGGCGCCATGGTCAGCCCCCGGCAGGCCGCGCTCTACGGCCTGGGCGCGGTCATGGGCCTCGTGCTCTACCACGCGGCGTTCGGGTTCACCTCGGCGTGGCGGGTGTTCATCGCCGACGGGCGCGGAGCGGGCCTGCGCGCCCAGATGGTCATGCTCGCCATCGCCACCGCCCTGTTCTTCCCGGTCCTCGCCGCCGGCTCCCTCTTCGGCCAGCCCGTCGCCGGGCTCGTGTCCCCCGTCGGCGTCTCGGTGCTGGTCGGGGCCTTCGTCTTCGGCGTCGGCATGCAGATGGGCGGCGGCTGCGCCTCCGGCACGCTCTACACGGTGGGCGGCGGCTCCACCCGCATGCTGATCACGCTCGCCGCCTTCGTGGTCGGCTCCACGGTGGGCGCCGCACATCTCCCCTGGTGGTCGGCGCAGCCCAGCTTCGCCCCGGTCTCGCTGGTGAAGCTGTGGGGCGCCTGGCCGGCGCTCGCGGCGAACTGGGCGGTCTTCGCCGCCATCGCGGGCGTCACGATCTGGGTCGAGAAGCGCCGCCGCGGCGCTCTGGAGACCTCCGCCCCGTCGCCGCGCACCGGCCTCGCCCGGTTCGCCCGCGGCCCGTGGCCGCTGCTCGCCGGCGCGGTCGCGCTGGCGGCGCTGAACTTCGCCACCCTGGCGCTGGCCGGCCGCCCCTGGGGCATCACCTCCGCCTTCGCGCTCTGGGGCTCGAAGATCGCCGGCGGGCTCGGCCTGGCCGACGTGGCGTCCTGGCCCTACTGGTCCGGCGCGGCCCGGCAGGCGGAGCTGAACGGCTCCGTCCTGAACGACGTCACCTCGGTGATGGATTTCGGCATCGTGATCGGCGCCCTGCTGGCCGCGGCCCTGGCCGGGCGCTTCGCCCCGACCTGGCGCGTGCCGCTGAAGTCGGCGCTGGCCGCCGTGCTGGGCGGGCTGCTCCTGGGCTACGGCGCAAGGCTCGCCTATGGGTGCAATATCGGCGCGTATTTCTCCGGCATCGCGTCAGGCAGCCTGCATGGCTGGGTGTGGCTGGTCGCGGCCTTCCTGGGCAACGTGCTGGGCACGCGCCTGCGGCCGCTGTTCGGCCTCGAGGTGGAGAAGACGCCGCGCCTGACGGGCTGCTGAGGCCCCCTCGCCTCCTCACGACAGCAGGACGGGCTGCGGGACGTCCTCCCGCGGCCCGCGCGCCACGATGGCGAGGGCGCCGTCCGGCAGGGGCCGCTGCAGCCGGAGCGCCTCGGCGGCCGGAGCCGTCATCCAGGTCTCGCACTCCTCCTGGGTGGTCAGGATCACCGGCATCGCCTTGGGGTGGACCGCCCCGACCTCCGCGTTCGCCGCCGTGGTCAGGAAGCCGAACAGCTCGTGCCGGCCTTCGACCGGGTTGGCCTTCGTGCCCCGCACGCCATGCCAGGGCGTCCAGAGGCCGGCGAAGAAGGCGAGCGGGCGGCTCTCGTCCAGCGCGAACCAGGTCGGCGTCTTGCGCGGCTTGGTGTCCTCATATTCGCAGAACGACGTGAACGGGACGAGGCAGCGGTTCTCCGGCTTCAGCCAGGCCCGCCAATGCGGGCTCGCGGTGTTGCGGATATTGGTGACGGCCTGCGTCCCATAGGAAGGCGGGCACGGCATGCCCCAGCGCAGCATCGCCAGCTCGCGCACGCCGTCCGGCGCCTGGCGGACCACCGGCGCCATAAAGTCCGGGAAAACACCCGTCATGATGGGGACGTTCCCGGCGCTGTCGCGCATCGCCCTGGTGAGCGCCAGAATGGCGGCCTGGTTCTTGGTCATGCTGTAGAGATTGCACATGGAGATGATCCGATGACGGCGCACGCTCGCGAACTTTACCAGAGCTCGAACGGAGATCGATGGATCCTGGTCCAGACCGGCGACCATGTCTTTGTCCGGCACGAGGCCAACATCGCCTCCGGCGGCACGGTGTCCCACCTCGAGGTGGACGCCTTCCTCAGCGCCGGCCGCGGTCCCGAGCAGCAGGAGCTCCTGCGCCTCATCGGGACGCTGGCGTCGACGCACGCCGAACCGGCGAAGGCCTGACGCATGGGCGCATGATTCGGGCGCGTCAACCGCCCGTTGCTGGACGACTCAGCCTCGATGATTCACGATTCGAGCTTGAACGCGGGGGCGGACGATGGCGGTGGTGCGGGACTATACGGCGATCGCGGAGACATCCTGGAACGCCGTCCAAGGGCTGCCGACGCCCGCCAGCAAGCCGACCATCCTGACCTATTCCTTTCCGACGGCGGTGGACTTGGCGGTCACCCAAAACTAACCGGGAGCCGCATTCAGTTTCCAGCCGTTCACCGCGGCCGAGCAGGAGATCGCCCGGGCGGCGCTCGACCAGTGGGCGAAGGCGTCGGGCGTCACCTTCATCGAAGCTCCGGCGCAGGTCGGCGACGTCCGTTTCTCCTGGCTGGACTTCAATCAGATCCCGGGCGCGTCGCAATTCTCCAGCTATGGGTTCTACCCCACCAACGCCTTCTATTCGGCGAACGGGGCGGTGCAGGTCTTCTACAGCCAGTCCCTGAACCCGACCCAGGATTACTACCCGATCGGGGGCGACACGTTTTATAGCCTGTTCGTCCGCGACATGTCGGCCAGCGATGTGACCGCCCCTGCTCCTGCACGAGATCGGTCATGCGTTGGGCCTCAAGCACCCGTTCGAAGCGGGAACCAACAGCCCCGACACCCTGGCCCCAGGACCTCAACAACACCTCCCAGACGGTGATGAGCTACACCGATAGCGGATCCGGTGACGTGCTGGGTCCCATCGACATCGCCGCGGTCCAGTATCTCTACGGCGGGGCCGACCGCCGATGGGACGCGGATTTCAGCCTGGAGCTACGACGCGCAGAGCCGGACGGTGCGCATGACGGCCGGCGCCGGCGACAACGTCATCCGCGGCACCTCCCTCAACGACTATATCGACGCCGGAGCGGGCGCCGACGCAGTGTTCGGCGGCGTCGGAAACGACACCATCGTGGGCGGCGCGGGGCTCGACGCGGTCGCGGGCGGCCCCGGCCTGGACACCTATGTGGCGGGCGTCTCGATCAGCGCGCAGCGGACCATGTTTAACAGCCAGACGATCTCGCTGGCCGCTCTCGGCGGGCGGGAGACGATCCGGGAGTTCGAGCGAATCCAGTTCACGGACGGGATCCTGGCGCTCGACCTCGACGGGAACGCCGGCCAGGGCTACCGCATCTACCAGGCCGCCTTCGCGCGGACGCCCGACAAGGGCGGCCTCTCCTAATGGGTGCACGCGCTCGACAGCGGCGCCTCCCTGCAGGACGTGGCCAACGGCTTCGCCGGCACGGCCGAGTTCAAGGCCGTGTACAGCGCCTCGCCCACTCACGCGCAAGTGGTGGACAAGATCTACCACAATGTCCTCGGCCGCGCCGGCGAGGCCTCCGGGACCGCCTACTGGACCGGGCTGCTGGACTCGGGCTCCTCCGTGGGACAGGTGCTTGCCGGCTTCTCGGAGAGCCCCGAAAACGTCGCCAAGGTGGCTCCGGCGATCGCCGCCGGCATCGTGATGGACGTCGCCGTCTTCGTGTAGAGGCGCCTGGAAGCGTCCGCGGTCGCGCGTGATGCGGGCCGTCCCGATCGCGTTTGCTCGTCATGCGCGAGAGATTAGGCGATGCATCCTGTTGGACGAATATGGCCAACGTTTTGCTAACGCCTCCTCACCACAGTCAGGGCGCAGATGAGGAGCCTCTATGCCCAAGACCGGAATGTATGTACTGCAAAGCATCGTGCCGTCCGAAGTCGCCGCCGCGCCGTTCGACGTCAAGGTGATCGACGCCTACAATGACAATGGCGTGGCTTTCACGGCGGCGCAGGTCGCGCAGATGGGGGGCGGCGCCGGAGGCGGATTGCTGCTTGGGTATTTCAGCATCGGCGAGGGCGAGACCTATCGCGATTACTTCAGCTCGATCCCGGCTGCGGCGCTCGGCCCGGAAAACCCCGACTGGGCCGGCAATTACGAGGTGGCCTATTGGACCGCCGAGTGGCGAGCGGTCGCGACCGCCTATGTCGACCGGCTGATCAAGGCCGGCTATGACGGCGCCTATTTCGACGTGGTCGACGAATGCCAGACCTCCTGGGCGAAGACCCATGCGCCGGGCGGCGCGGCCGGGGCGGAAGCCGCGATGGTCGACCTGGTCAAATATCTGGCCGACTACGCCTACGCCCAGAACCCCGCCTTCAAGATCTGGGCGAACAACGCCGAGGAACTCCTGACGAACAGCGTCTACCTGAACACGCTCGACGGCATGTTCAAGGAGAACCTCTACTACCAAGACACAGGCGCCAAGCAGCCCGCGTCCGAGACGGCCTATAGCCTGAGCCTGCTCAACGCCATGATCGCGGCCGGCAAGGACGTCATCGCCATCGAATATGTCAGCGGCGCCGCCAAGATCGCCGACGCCCAGACGCAGGCCGCCCGTGACGGCGTCGGCGTCTATATCGCGCATCTCGATCTGAAGGGCATCGACTACGACGGCGTCACGGCCTCGGCGCCGACGGCCGGCGTTCCCGCGCCAAGCCCGGACCTAACCTTGACCGGAGACGCAGGGGCCAACGTGCTGAAGGGCGCGGCCGGCGACGACCACCTGTATGGCGGCGCGGGCGACGACACGCTGCAGGGCGGATCCGGCGACGACTGGCTCGCTGGAGGATCCGGACACGACCGCATGACCGGCGGCGCCGGCGCCGACGTCTTCGTGTTCAGCGCCAAGGCGGGCAACGCCAACGCCGACGTGATCACCGACTTCCAGCACGGGATCGACCATATCGCGCTGGATCATCGGCTTTTCGCCGGGCTGGCGACCGGGGCCATGGCGGACAGCGCCTTCACGGTGGGCAAGGCGGCGCAGGACGCCTTCGACCGGCTGATGTACAACCGATCGACGGGCGCGCTCAGCTACGACCCGGACGGCGTCGGCGGCGCCGGCGCGCTCAAGATCGCGACCTTGCAGACGGGTCTGACCCTGGACGCCCACGACTTCTGGGTGTTCTGAGCCCTCCTCCCAGGCGAAGCGCCCCCGGCCCCGGGGGAACCGCCGGGTCGGCCACGCGTCTACTCCTCATGCGAGGAGCGCTTGGCTCAGCCCGCACGACCTGGAGAGCACGATGCTAAGGTTCACGATGACGGCGATGGCGGGCGTCCTGACGGCCGGGCTCCTCGTGTCCGGCCCGGCCCAGGCCGGAGCGACGACCGGCACCTGGCGCCACAGCCCCGAGGAAGTCTACGCGACGCAGCAATATCAGCACGAGCGGGCGATGCGTCGCCACTCCTATGAGCGGCGCTCGAGGCGCGACTATGAGCGGGACCGCTACTACCGTCCGCGCCAGCGCGGCTGGGGCGACGAATTCTGAGAGTCGGCGCGCTCCCTGGAGCGCGCTCGCCAGCGGCCGGGCCCTAGGTGCGGTTCTTCGGAACCAGCGTCTCGGAGCCCACGGCCTGCGTCCCGTGGATGGTCCACGCGCCTGACAGGATCCCGTCCGGCCTGATCTCGTAGAGGGCCACCCCCGCCTTGCCCTGCTGGACGTAGACGACCGCCAGCATGTCGTTCTGGACAATGCCGGTTCCAACATTCTCCACCGCGCCGATGCGCCAGACCACCCGGTAGACCCGTCCCATCGGCGTGATCGTCAACTCGCCCCGATAGCTGCGCTGGTCGCCGGCGGTCTGGCCCTCGACGGTGTAGGCGCCGGCGAGGTCGGCGACGCGCAGCGGCGTCGAGAGGACCGTCGCCGCCAGCGCCAGCGCGGCGCACAAGGACGCCCGGTGTGGTTCATGCTGCGGCGCCCTTCGGCTTGCGGTGTGTCCCGTTCCGCACTGTAGAGAAGCGGCCCCTGCTTCGCAAAGCGGCCTTTCTGGACGCCCTCGACGAAGTCTGCGGCTGCATTGGGTTCGTTTCGAAAGACGATGACCTGAGTCTCGCTTTTTACGGGGGCGGCGGAGCCGGCTCCGCGGCGCCGGGCCGGCGGGGCGGCGCGGGAGGAACCGGCCGCCCCGCTCCGTTCGACTGCGGCTCCAGCCCGCGCTTGCGGGCCAGCAATTCGTCGATCATCGTTTGGCGTGGGGCGGCGTCCTCGGACGCGGCGGCCCGGCCACGTCCAGTTCCTCAAGACGCCACAGGCGTCGTTCGCTGGCCTGGATCTCGGCCTCGCAACCGCCGAGGCGCAGGAGAGCATGGTCTTCGTGCGCAGGGTTAAGCGACGGCGGCTTCTCGAGAATCCAGGCTCGGCGATGCTCATTGAGTTTGGCGCGGCCGGCGGCCACGTCAGTGTCCGGCAGTGGACCGGAAGGCGGTGTGGCGGTCCACATCGTCAAGACCTCTTCCGGGGCCGGGGCCAAGCCGAACCCGGCGTAGCACATTGCCGTCACGCCGGAGACAAACAACCAGTTCTCATAGCGCAGGCCCGCGGTGCGGGAGGGCGTGGTCGCGTCGATGGATGATAACGTCCAGCTCATGCACGAGGCGATGGCTGGATGCCGCCCAAATCACAGCCCTTCAAAGGGACAGGTCCAGGGCCACTCCGTATCAGCTCGCGCGGCGTTCTCAACGCTCGCGGAAGCCCTTGGCGAACGCCTCCTTGAGAGGATGGATCATGTATTCCAGCGCCGTGCGTTCGCCCGACGGGAACACGACCTCGGCCGG
>NZ_JBTAMK010000022.1:0-39670 GCF_054796215.1 Alsobacter sp. SYSU BS001988
CTCGTCGGCGCGCGCCGCGTAGTCGGCCTTGCGCAGGCCCCGCATCTCGATCTGGAAGAGCAGGTTCTCGCGCACGCTGCGCCAGTCCAGCAGCACGGGGGCCTGGAACACGATGCCCATCTCGCCGCTGGGGCGCGTCACCGGCGCGCCGTTCACCACGATCTCGCCCGAACTGGCGGCGAGCAGCCCCGACATGAGCCGCAGCAGGGTGGACTTGCCGCAACCGGATGGGCCGACGATGGCGACGAACTCGCCCTCGGCGATGTCGAGATCGACGCGGTCGAGAGCGTGCGTGACCATGCCGCCCCGGCGGTAGGTCTTGCCGACATTGCGCAGCGTGATGGCCATCAGGCGGTTCTCCGGGGAGCGGCGGACAGGACGGGGATTGGCCAGCGGTCGGCGAGCTCGGCGGCCGCGGCCTGCACAAGGGTCGCCAGCTCCGCATGGCGCGCGGGCGGGATGCGCTGGACGGGTCCGGCGACGCTCACCGCCCCGATCGCCGTCTGGCCGCCGGGGATGATCGGCGCGGCGATGGCCACGATGCCTGGCTCGGCCTCCTCCAGCGCGATGGCCCAGCGCCTCTCGCGCGTCCGGCGAAGCTCCCCAATCAGGCCGTCGAGGTCGCGGATCGCGTTGGGGCCGCTCGCGCCGGTGTCGTCCAGGCCGTCCTGCAGCAGGATCCCGACCGCCTCGCCCTCCGGCAGGGTCGAGAGCCAGGCCTTGCCGTTGGCGGTGGCGTGAAGCGGGATGCGCCCTGTCATCGACGGGGCGTACATCAGGCCGGGCGGGGCGCCCTGGGCCGAGCCCAGCCAGGCGAGGCGCCGGTCCTGCACGCAGGATAGCCGGACGAGTTCGCCCGTCTCGCGCGCCACCGCGTCGAGGATCGGCTGGCAGATCTCCTCGATGCGCGCCTGCGCCAGCATGCGCTTGCCCATCAGGGCGAACCGCAGGGTCAGCCGGTAGCGGTGGGTGGCCGGGTCCTGTTCGGCCCAGCCCTTGTCGACGAGCTGGCCCAGCAGGCGGTGGACTCCGCTCTTGGGAAGGCCGAGCTGGCCCGCAAGCTCTGACACGCCGCAGGGACTCGCCGCCCGCGAGAGCGCCTCGATAAGATCCAGGGCGCTGTGGAGCTGAGATTTCACGACCCGCATGTTGCGGAACCCCGTCCTTTATGGAACGATGTTCAATGTATCGAGCGCGGACGGGCCGCGTCAAACGCTTGTCACGCCGAACAGCCAGGGACACCCGCGAAGCGGGGCAGGGAGGATGCCGGGGAATGAGCGCTGTGCGCCGGCTCGTGCTCGACCACTGGAAGGTTGCCGCCACGTTCGTGGCGATCTTCGCCGTCTGGGAGGCCGCCGTCCTCGTGCTCGGCGTGAAACCCTACATCCTGCCGAAGCCCTCTGTGGTGATGACCCAGATGGTCGCGCGCCTGCCGACCGTGCTGGACGGGGCGCTCGCGACGCTGCAGCCCATGCTGATCGGCTACGTCCTGGCGGTGGCGGTCGGCGTGCTTCTGGCGCTCCTGGTGGCGTTCTCGCAGGCCTTTCGGGACACGCTTTACCCGGTCATCGTCTTCCTCCAGATCGTGCCGAAGATCGCGGTCGCCCCGCTCTTCCTGATCTGGTTCGGCTACGGGCTGCTGCCGAAGGTGCTGCTGGTCTTCCTGTTGTCGTTCTTCCCGATCGTGGTCAGCGCGGTCTCGGCCTTCCGCTCGGTCGACCCGGACATCCTCGACCTTGCGCGCGCCACCGGCGCCGGAGCCGGGCGCATCTTCTGGAAGGTGCAGCTGCCGCACGCGCTGCCGACCCTGTTCACGGGCTTCAAGGTGTCGGCCGCCCTGTCGGCCACCGGGGCCCTGGTGGCCGAGTTCGTCGCCTCCGACCGGGGCCTCGGCTATCTCCTCGTCGGCTACTCCAACAACATGGACACGCCGATGGCCTTCGCCACCATCCTGGTGATCAGCCTGATGGGCCTGGCGCTCTACGGCGCCGTGGAAGCGATCGAGCGGATCGCCATCCCATGGCATGTCTCTCGCCGTACGACGGAGCCGGACCTGTCCGGCAACCCATGAAAGACCACGAGGGGAGGATCACATGACACGCGCCGCCATCTGGGGCCTGCTGGCCGCAACGCTGCTCGCCGGGCCGGCCTCGGCTGAGGACAAGGTCGCCTTCCGGCTGAACTGGATCGCCTATGGCTTCCACACGCCGTTCTATCTCGGCGTCGAGCGCGGCTACTACAAGGACGAGGGGATCGACCTCACCATCGGCGAGGGCCAGGGCTCGGTGCGGGCGGTCCAGACCGTCGGCGCCAAGGGGGACACCTTCGGGCTGGCGGACGGCGGCTCGGTGGTGGCGGGCGTCAGCAAGGGCGCGCCCGTGCGCGCCGTCATGGCGGTGACGAACTCGTCGCCCTATGCCCTGTCGGCCCGGGCCGACGCCGGGATCAAGACGCTCAAGGACTTCGAGGGAAAGACGGTCGCCAGCGCGCCCGGCGAGGCCGGCCTGCAGCTGCTGCCGGCGCTCTTCGCCCGGAACGGCGTTGACGGAGGCAAGGTCAAGATCCTGCGCGTCGAGGGCGCGGGCAAGATGGTGGCCGTGGCCGAGAAGAAGGCGGAGGGCCTGATGGCCGGCCTCGACAACCAGTCGATCACCCTGCCGCGCCAGGGCGTGCCGCTGGTCGATTTCGGCTACGCCGCCAACGGGGTGAACACGGTCGGGCTGACGATCATCGCCAACGAGGAGACGCTCAAGTCCAATCCGGACCTCGTGCGCCGCTTCGTCAAGGCGACCACGCGCAGTTTCCAGGCGGCGCTGAAGGAGCCGGAGGCGTCGGTCAAGGCAGGCCAGAAGGTCAAGCCCGACATGGACGCCGATCTCGCCATGGCGCAGCTCAAGGCCGGCATCGGCCTGATGGCCTCAGAGGCGACGAAGTCGCTCCCCATGGGGCAATTCGCCCTCAAGGACTGGCAGGACACGGTCGACCTGATGAAGCAGTACCAGGACCTCCAGACCGACAAGGCGGCCGACGCCTTCTTCACCAACGAGTTCGCGGGCAAGAGCGGATCGTGAGGCGGGGCGCCTGACGGGAGGACCATTAGATGCTGGCTGGCGAAGGCGCGGTCCTGATCTGGAACGACATCACCCCCGAGGGCCGGGACGACTTCTACGCCTGGCACCTCGCCGAGCACATGCCGGAGCGCGTCGGGATCCCCGGATTTCGGCGCGGCCGGCGCTATGTCCGCGACGACGACCGGACGGCGCCGGAGTTCTTCACCCTTTACGAGACCGACACGCCGCAGGTCCTGGTGGGAGACGACTATCAGCGCCGCCTGAATGCGCCGACGCCCTGGACGAAGCGGGCGACGCAGGGCTTCAGGAACACCTCCCGCGCCCTGACCCGCGTGCGGGCCAGCTTCGGCCCAGGGCAGGGGGGCTCGCTCGCCACGCTGCGGTTCGACCTCGCGCCGGAGCGCCGCGCGGAGGCTGAGCGCATCCTCGCCGAGGAGGCGTTGCCGCGGCTCGCGGCGTCGCCGCGCCTGACGGGCCTGCATCTTTGCCTCACCGACGACGCCGCCTCCGGCGAACGGACGGCCGAGAGCCGCGACCGGACCGACATCCTGGCGGCGCCCGAACGCGCCATCCTGGTCGAGGGCTGCGGGCCGCAGGACGTCAGGGCAGCCGCCGATGCGTTGTCGCGCGTCCCGGGCGTCGAGATCCGGGGCGAGCCGGTCATCGGCGTCTACCGGCTGGAATATTGCCGGCTGAAAACGCCCTGGACGGCGGGGTGACCCGATGAACGCCTATGACCTCGCCGGCAAGCGCGCCATCGTAACGGGAGGCGCCGGCGGCTTCGGCGTCGGCGTCGCGCGGGCGCTGCTGGCCGGCGGCGCCGTGGTGGAGCTCTGGGACCTGTCGCAGGACCGGCTGGAGGCCGCCCGGGCCGAGCTCGGGCCGGACCGCGTCAGCGCGCGCGTGGTGGACATCACGGCCGAGGAGCAGGTGGAGGCCGCGGTGACCGCCTTCGCCGCCGCGGGCCGGATCGACGCCCTGGTCAACAACGCCGGCGTGCTCGGCGAGGTGAAGCCCCTCTGGGAGACGTCGCCCGACGATTTCCGGCGCGTGCTGGAGGTCAACCTCGTCGGCTCCTATCTGGTCGCCCGTGCGGTGGTGGGGCGCATGCTGCGGCAGCAGCCCCGGCCTTTGCGGGGCCATGTTGTGAACATGTCGTCCATCCAGGGCAAGGAGGGAATGCCGCTCGCCGGGGCCTATGCGGCCTCCAAGGCGGCCTTGCTGGCGCTCACCAAGACGCTGGCCAAGGAGACCGCGCGTGAGAGAATCGTCGTCACGGCGGTGACGCCGGCCGCGGCCGAGACCGCCATGGCGAAGCTGATCTCGTCGGAGCGCCGCGCCGAGATCGAGGCCCGCATCCCGGCGGGTCGCTTCGTCGAGGTGGACGAGGTCGCCCGCCTGGTCGCCTGGCTATGCTCGGACGACTGCTCCTTTTCGACCGGAGGCGTCTTCGACATCTCCGGCGGGAGGGCCACGTACTGACAGGCGGCGAGCGGGCCGGCGCGCCGAGGCGCTTTGGCCCCGGCGGTCAACGGGTCCGGCTCGCCGGCCGGCTGGCGTGACGCCCTCGGCGGGCGGAACGGCGGCGGCGGCTGCAGGCTGGCGCTGAACGCCTCGGCGTCGCCGCTGGCCTGCCGATTGCGCTGCCGGATGTAGATCGGCGCGCCAAGCCGCGGCGAGAACGGCCCGAATTCCACGCCGGAGCCCGCCCGCGCGGTCTCGGAACTCTCCACGCCCACGCCGAGCCCATGCTCCACCATGGCGCAGACCGTAAGGCCGAGGCTCACGTCGAGGCCGCCTGACAACGGCAACGCTGGGATCTTGTCCTTAAGGTGATCCGGAGGGCGAACTCAATCTCTGAATTCCTACGATCTATCGCCCTGGCGTCCCGCACTCACACGGGCGATTGCAGGCGCTTGTTGATGCTCAGCAGGACGCCGCTCGCCAGGCCGGCGAAGAGGGCGAGAAGCACCGTCAAAGCCAGGATGAGCTCGACATTGTGCAGCCCGATCGCGTTCATCAGCAGAAAACCCAGGCCGCGCTGCGAGGCGAACATCTCGCCGAGCAGGGTTCCGATGAGCGTCAACGAAAACCCGATGCGCAGTCCCGTGAAGATCTCCGGCATGGCGGCCGGGATGACGATCCTCAGGATGGCGTCTGCTGTCCCCAGGCGCATGACACGCCCGGTCTTGATGTAGACGCGCCGCACGTTGCGGACGGCCGCCATGGTGAATAGCGCGATCGGGATCACGCCATGGATCGCTCCGAATGCGACCTTGGCGGCGATGCCCAGCCCAAACATGAGGAGGAGGATCGGATAGAGGGTGATCTTCGGGATCGAGTACACGGCCACCAGCACGGGCTCGAACACGGCGCACGTGAAGCGGTTGAGGCCAAGCGTGAAGCCGGTCGCGAGCCCGATGGCGATCGCCAAGAGCAGAGCCAGGCCGAACGCCTTTGCGGTTTCGGCGAGGTGCGGCACGAATAGCGGCGTCCCCATGAACTTCGCCATGAAGACGGCGGTCTGCGCAGGCGAGCGCAGCGCCACGTCGCCAACGATCCAGTAGAGCGCCTGCCACGCGACGAGGATCACGGATAGTAAGGTCAGGGTGTTGCGCAGGGAGCCGTTCGCAAAGCGCGTCATGCCAGGCCTCGTCTCGCCATTAGGACCTTCTCCCAGCGGGCGATCAGCATGTTGATGGTGATCGACACAAACAGGATCAGGACGATTAGCGGGTACATGGTCGCATTGTCGAAGTTCGTGTAGGCGAAGCTTATCTCGTAGCCCATGCCGCCATTGGACATGATGAACTCGGCCCCGATGATGCCGATCAGCGAATAGGCCACGGCGAGCTTCGCGCCCGTCATGATGGAAGGAGCCGCGCAGGGCAGGGTGATCTGGAGCGCCGTCTGGATGGGCGACAGGCGCGACACCCGCGCGGTCTTCATCAGGACGCGCGGCACGCGGTCGAGGCCGTTCAGCGTGTTCACGATCACGGCGACGACGCCCAGCATCGCCCCGATGAAGATCTGCGGCGCGTCGCCGAGGCCCAGCACCACGATCAGCAGCGGATAGAACGCGAAGACCGGGATGGCGTAGTAGGTCGCGAATAGCGGATCCAGCGTGTCGCGCACGCGCCGGAAGCGATGGATCACCAGGCCGCTCGCGACGCCCAGCGCCATCGCGATCGCGAACGCGATCGCGGCGTTGCCAAGCGTCTTGGCGATGGCGGCGTTGAGCGCGCCGGAGGCGAGCAGCTTCCACAAATCCATCAGGATGCGGTGGGGCGGCTGCATCGTGATGCGGTCGATGACGCCGAACAGGCACAGCGCCTCGAGCGCCGCGAGGGCGCCGACCAGCAACGCCGTCCGCCATAGTCCTGCGCGTGTCATGCGGCCGCGCCCGCGTGGCCGAGCGACTTCATGGATTCCTCGCGCAACGAGCGCCAAAGGCGCGCCGTGACGGCGCCGAACGCCTCCTGCTCGACGATCTTGCTGTCGCGCTCGCGCGCCCAACCAGTCTCGAGGATGTCAATCAGGCGGCCGGGCCGGGCCGACATCACGCCGATGCGGTCGGCCAGCATGGCGGCCTCGTCCAGCGCGTGGGTGATCAGGAATACGGTCGCGCCGGTCTTGCGCCAGAGGTCGAGCACTTCGTCGCCCATCAGCAGTCGCGTCTGCTGGTCGAGGGCGCCAAAGGGCTCGTCGAGCAGGATCAGCTTGGGCTCTGTCACCAGCGTGCGGGCGATGCAGACGCGCTGGCGCATGCCGCCGGACAGCTGCGCCGGATAAGCGTCCGCGAAAGGAATGAGACCCATCATCGCCAGCGCACGGTCGATCCGGCGCTGCTTTTCATGAGGCGCAAGGGGCAACCGCTTGAGACCGAAAGCGATGTTGTCCCGCACGCTGAGCCATGGAAAGGACGCGTCTTCCTGGAAGACGACGCCGACACCGTCCGGGATCTCGCCCCTGATCGGCGCGCCCTCATAGGAGACCTCACCGCTGGTCACCGTGGCGAGGCCAGCGATCAGTTCCAGCAAGGTGGACTTGCCGCAGCCGGAAGGGCCGACCACTGCGAAGAATTCCCCCCTGCGGAGCTCAAGATCGATTGGCCCGAGCGCATGCACCGGTGCGCCGCCCCGGCCGGAAGGCGGAAACACCTTCTCGGCCGCCCGCAATGCGACCTGAGCGGTCGGAACGTCCCTCATTTCAGAGCCTTCAGGTCTTCCGGAAGGAACTGGGTGTCAACCAGCGATGCGGCGTCCACGTCTCCCGTGATGGCGCCCACCATCTTTTGAACCTCGATGGCCTTCTTGAGCCCATTCATGTGGAACTGGCCGGCGCCCCAATAGTCTACGCCATCCGTCTTGCTGCCCACCAGGGCGGTGACCGATGCGCGGGCCACTTCGGGTTCGAGATTGTAGACCTTGGCGATGATGTCGCCGGCCTCGTTCGGGTTCTGCTTCATGAACTCCACGGCGCGGCGCCGCGCCCGGATGACGCCCTTGATGAAGTCGCCCTTGGAGGCGGCCGCCGAACCCGACGCCGCGCCAAGCACGTTGGCGATGGGCGGCAGCATGTCGGAGGCCTTGGCGATCGCCCGGTACTTGTCCTTGAACTTGGCCCAGAGGGGCTCCGGAATGGGCGCGATGTCGACGAGCCCGATGTCCAGTGCGGCCACGCCTTCGCCGAAGCCGCCGGTCTTCACCAACTCGACGTCCTTGGCGGTCAGGCCGCCGGACTGCAGCACGAGGGTGGCGAGGGCCTGGCTGGTGGAGCGCGGGTTGGTGTAGCCCATCTTCTTGCCCTTGAGGTCCTGGACGGACTTGATGGGCGAGTCGGGCTTCACGGCCCAGACGAATTCCGCGACCGTGAGCACGTTGTCGCTGATGAACTTGATGTCCGCGCCCTGCTGCACGGCCGCGATCACGGCGTTGGGGTTGACCTCGGCGTAAGGGGCGGAGCCGGCCAGCATGTTGCGCAGCGTGGTGCCGCCGCCGGCGCTGGAGAGGATGCCCGTGACATTGGCGCCCTCCTCCTTGAAGTAGCCTTTCTCCATCGCAACCGCGAAGGGCATGCCGTTGGCGGACACGCCGTAATTGCTGACGACGATCTCTTCCGCCTTGCCTGCCGGTGCGCCGGCCAGCATGGCGGCGAGGCAGGCGGCGGCCAGCAAAGGGCGCATCGTGGTTCCGTGCATGTCGTTTCCTCCCGTTTCGTCCGTCTTCTCGCGGATCGATGCGCCGCGCCGGGCGCATTTCGTTGCAGTCTAGTCGGTTCAGGCGGGTTTGTGGTCCCGCTCAATGGCGCGCCATCTTTCCAGGTCGACGGCTCGGTCCAGCGTCGCCCGCGCGGCGGCGCCGCCGGCGAAGACCTGGAGTGGCTGAGAACCGTCGCCATGTCGGCGCAGCGCCTCCAGGGTCTCGCGCATCGTGGCGACGACGCGGAAGATGAGGCTTGCGGGAAACGACACCTGAGTGAATCCCATTGCGCCGAGATCGGCGGGGCTAATCCACGGCGTGTCGCCGCCTTCGAACATGGCGGCGGAAAGGAAGGATCCCCGGAAGGCGGAGCCGACGCGGCGGTAGTCGTCCTCCGACTTCAGCCCGGCGACGAACACGCCATCGGCCCCGAGCGCGAGGAAGCGCTCCGCCCGCCGCATTGCGGCGTCGAGCCCGAGCGGGCCATATGCGTCCGTGCGGCCCACCACGAAGGTCTCGGGATCGCACCGGACGCTCAGCGCCGCGCGCACCTTGGCCTCGATCACGGCCTCGTCCACCACGGCGGCCGCCCTATCGGCGCGCTGCTGCTTGCTGTCGCGGTCCTGGTCCTCGAGAAGAAAGCCGCGGACGCCGATCGCCTCATAGGCTTCCACCAGCCGCGCCACGCTTTTCACGTCGCCATAGCCGTCGTCCGCGTCGGCGAAGAAGGGCAGGGTGGACGCCGCCGCGATGTCGCGTACGCCCGCCACCATGTCGGACAGGCCGATCAGCCCGATGTCCGGATAGGCGTGGCGGGCCGCCAGGAGGGCGGAGCCGCCGATCGCGAAGGCGCGAAAGCCGGCCTGCTCGATCAGCCGGGCCGAAAGCGCATCATGCGCGAGCGGCGTGATCAACGGGGTTTCGGCCGCGAGGGCCTGCCGGATGGTCGCGCGGGTCATGAGGCTTGGCGCTCCACGAGGTGGTCGGGGAAGAGCCAGCGCGAAGAGGCGAGGCTCCGGTCGTAATGGGCTTCGATCTCGCTTTCAAAGGCCAGCGTGATCGCGATCTCGTCGTCCCCCCGCATCAGCGCATGGGCGCGCGACGCCGGGATCGTGAAGCCGAAGCTTTCGCCGCTCGGCGCGGTCACGGTAGCGGACGCGAGATCGACGCGAAACGCGCCTGCGCCGCCGGGAGACGCCTGCTCGAGCGCCCGGAACGTCGCCGCGTCCACTATGCCGGCCACCAGGCCGTTCCGGAACGCATTCTCGTAGAAGATGTCCGCGAAGCTCGGCGCCAGCACGCAACCGATGCCGAACTGGACCAGGGCCCAGACGGCCGCCTCCCGTGAACTGCCGCAGCCGAAATTTTCGCCCGCGAGCAGGATGCGGGCGTTACGGAACTCCGGCCGGTTTAGCAGGAAGCCCGGCCGTTCCCGCCCGGCTTCGTCGTAGCGCTGGGCCCCGAACAGGCCCTCGCCCAGCTCCGCCGTGGCCGTGCGCAACCAGGCGGAAGGGATGATCTGGTCGGTGTTGACGTTGGGCGTCAGCATCGGGGCCATCGGGCCGGTTACTGTCGCGACAGGGTTTCTCATGCGTGCGGCCCCTTGCGGATGTCGACGATGCGCCCGGCCAGCGCCGCGGCCGCGACAGTCGCCGGGCTCGCCAGATGGGTGCGGCTTTCCGGGCCCTGGCGGTTCTCGAAATTGCGGTTAGTTGTGGCGATGCAGCGCGATCCCGGCGGCGCGACGTCTTCGTTGATGCTCACGCACATGGAGCATCCCGCGTCGCGCCACTGGAAGCCTGCGTCCCGGAAAACGTGATGGAGCCCGCGCGCCTCGGCGGCGCGCTTCACCGATATTGAGCCCGGCACCACAAGGGCCTTGACGCCCGGCGCCACCTTGCGGCCGCGCACAAGGGCCGCGGCGGCTTCGAGATCCGAAAGGCGGGCGTTGGTGCACGAGCCGATGAACGCGATGTCGACCGGGATACCCTCCAGCGGCGTCCCGGGCTCCAGGTCCATGTAGCGGATCGCCTTCGCGGCAGCCTCGCGACGGCTGGCATCGCCCATCCGGGCGGGATCGGGCACGTGGCCATCGACGCCGGCCACGTCTTCGGGCGTCGTTCCCCAGGTTACCTGCGGGGCCATGCCGGCGCAGTTGATCGTTACGTCGAGCTCGAACGACGCTTCGGGGTCGCTGGCGAGGCGGAGCCAGAACCGAACGGCCGCTTCGAAGTCCTCGCCGCGCGGCGCGAACTCCCGGCCGCGCACATACGCCACGGTCTTCTCATCCGGCGCGATCAGGCCGAGCCTGGCGCCCAACTCGATCGACATGTTGCAGATGGTGAGGCGGCCTTCGACGGACAGCGCCTCGATCGCCTGGCCGGCGTACTCCACCGCGCAACCGCGTCCGCCGGCGACGCCGACCGTTCCTATCGCCCGTAGGATCAGGTCCTTGGCCGAGATCCCGTGGGACGCGATCCCTTCGAAGCGGATCCGCATGGCGCGCGGGCGGGCGAGCGCCAGCGTCTGGGTCGCCAGCACGTGCTCGACCTCGCTCGTTCCCACGCCGATGCCGAGGGCGCCGAGGCCCCCGACCGTGGAGGTGTGGCTGTCGCCACAGGCGAGGATGCATCCGGGCAACGCCACGCCAAGCTCGGGCGCGATGACGTGCACAATACCCTGGCGCGGGTCTTCGACTCCGAAATGCCGGATCCGGTTGCGATAGGCGTTGCCCCGCATCAGCCCGAGCAACTCGCGACCGCCCAGATTGGTGTCTTCGTTTCGGCCCGGCTCCGTTGAAACGATGTGGTCCTGGGTCGCGATGGTCAGGTCGGGGCGACGTACGGCGCGCCCGGCGCGCCTGAGGCCATCGAACGCAACGGCGCTGGTGGTCTCCTGCAGCACATGCCGGTCGACGAAGATGAGGTCGCGTCCGTCATCGAGCCGGCGCACGAGATGCGCTTTCCAAATCTTTTCGAACAAGGTGGCGGGAGATTGCTCACCCATGGCGGAGTGCGCGCGTGATCGAGCTTGAAGCGAGCCGGACGACCCACAGGGCGCCACAGCGGGCGCAGCCGTATGCCATGAATTTTCCTCCTGACGCGTCAGCTTGAAGGCTGCCGGCGGCGTCCTCGCTGGAGCGCATTTTATTGACTTGCAACAAGGCTAGAGGTGCGCTTGGCTTCTGCATACCCACAATATCAGCCGCACTACTGATGAAAAGTCAGAGCAGATGGCTAGAACTTTGCCGCCCTTGAACGCCCTGCGGGCGTTCGAGGCCACCGTCCGCCATGGCAGCCTGACGCGAGCAGCGGATGAATTGAGCGTCACCCAGGGCGCAGTTTCGCGCCACGTCAGCCAACTCGAGGCTTGGCTCGACGTGAAGCTCCTGGTCCGGTTGCGCCGAGGCGTCGAAGCCACGCCGCAAGGGGTTGCCTATGCGGTCGCGGTCCGCGACGCCTTCGACCAGCTTGAGGCGGGCACCCGGCGGGCCATGACCAAGCCGAACGAGAACAGGTTACGCATCAAGCTTCCGCCAACATTCGCGATCCGCTGGTTTGTGCCCCGCCTGGCCCGATTCCACGCGCGCCATCGCGAGATCGATGTCCAGATCACGACATCGCACCAGCCCGTGGATTTCAGCCGCGACGAAGCCGATCTCTGCATCCATTCGGGCGAGGAGCCGCCGCGCGGCGCCGTCGTTCGTCGGCTGTTCGGCGAGATGCTCACGCCCGTCGCAAGCCCCGGTCTGCTGGCGGCCGGCGGCGGCCTGCGGGACCCGGGCGATCTGGCGCGGCATGTCCTGCTCTGCTCCATGCACCGCCCGGACGACTGGCCCGCATGGCTGAGGGCGGCGGGGATTTCCGAGGTCGACGGCAACACGGGCCTGAAGTTCGAGAACTCCGCCCTTGCCTATCAGGCCGCCATCGACGAACTCGGGGTCGTTATGGCCCAGCGCGCCTTCATCGAGGATGACCTGCGGAGCGGACGCCTGGTCGCGCCGCTGAGCCTGCACGTTAGAACCAACAGCGGCTACTACCTGGCCTATCCCGAGGCACGCGCTGGATCCGCAGCGATCAAGTCCTTCGAACGGTGGATCGTTCAGGAGGCGATCGCAACAGAGGCCTCTTAAACATAATCGAACGGAAAGGATACGACATGATCTGCCGGATTTGGCACGGGTGGACGACACGCGAGAACGCCGAGGCCTACCAGGACGTGGTGCTCGGAGAGGTGATACCTGGGATCGAGGCGATGCGCATTCCCGGATTCAGGGCTATCGATCTGCTGAAAGCGGACCACGGCGACGATGAGGTCGAGTTCACTACGCTGATGTGGTTTGACAGCATGGATTCCGTGCGCGCCTTCATGGGCGAGGACTACTCGGTGAGCCACGTCCCGGCTCAAGCGAGGTCGGTCCTGAAGCGGTTCGATGCTCGCGCAGCCCACCATATCGTGCTCGCCCGGCGTGATCAGCCGGGCTAAATTGAAGACAGGTGAATCGCTCGCGCGAACGCTTCCCGGTCTGTTTCACGCGCGGCGGTTCATGGCCGCCTCGGGCGAGAATATGCTCTGTCCATTTGGGACCGAATCACGTCGTCCAGCGGATGGAACGGGGGCGGGTTCGACCTGATCGCCGTTGAACGCACCCTCTCTGGGTCCTCTGTGTCGAGCAGGTGCGCGCCGGCGGCAAGGACAAGTCGCGGCGCTCTTAGACGTCTGCTCGCAATGAACTCGATTAAGCTTGGACTTGGACCGCAGCCGACATCCGCTGCTCCGGTCCACTCATCGGCTTGTGACCGTCACCTGCGCAGTTCAGTCCGATTTTGAAGACGGGCCGGTCCCGAGCCGCTCAGGGATCCTGAGCGGCGCCTTCGGAAGCTGGATTCTCATGGCGGGTTGCCCACGTGGTTTGGATAAGGATGTGTGCAACGGTGTTACGAGCGCCCGGACAGACCAATGAATTCCGCCTCCTGCTTCCTCGACGACGGCCCACATCACAGTCCTGCCACGCTGCTGTTGGCCCACGGCGCGGGAGGGGCGATGGACTCTGCGGGCATGCAGTCCGCCACCGAAGCGCTTGTCGCCGCGGGGCTCCGAGTGCTGCGCTTTGAGTTCGACTACATGGCGGCGCGACGCGCGGGTGGGCGCAAGCCGCCGCCCAAGGCTGAAACCTTGGTCCCGGAGTACGGTGCCGCCGTGGCCGCAGCGCGGGCCCACATCGGTTCGGAGCGTCTTGTCGTCGGAGGCAAGTCGATGGGTGGTCGCGTCGCCTCGATGGTGGCTGATGATCTGCACGATGCGGGCGATATCGCTGGATTGCTCTGCCTGGGGTATCCGTTCCATCCGCCCGGGCGGCCCACAAAGACCCGCACGGCTCACCTGGAGGGCCTGCACGTCCCAACGCTGATTGTCCAGGGCACGCGGGACCCTTTCGGAACCGAGGAGGACGTCTGCGGCTACACCTTGTCGCCCGCGATCGAGCTGCTTTGGATGTCCGACGGCGACCATGACCTTACGCCCCGAAAGGGCGTCTCGGGCTTCAACGCCGCCGACCACCGCGCCGCCATGGCGGCATCCGTGCGCGCATGGGTAGAAAGGTTGAGGTAAAACGATCTTAGCCGGCTCGCTCCCGAAGGTTCTCGATCTCCTCGGGGTCTATGTGTTCCGCGCTCCTGACGTCGGAGTCAAATCTCGCCCCGGCTGTGCAGGATTGCATCCAGCTTGGCCTTCTCGTTAAGGCCGCTTTCCCCCGCGATCTCGGCCCGGCCATCATCGCCAGGATCCGCTCGTACTCGTCAGGCAGGCCTTCGTCAGCGAAGGTCGAATTCCTTCTGAATGGCGGATTCGGCGGCGGCTTACGGGCCAGTTGGCGTTCCATGGCGTCTGCGATCCACAAGCCGCACTGGTCGAGCATAGAGGAGGCCTCCGAACGGAAGCCGCGGGGGTGAATTCGTCCTTTCGGCGACGCACGTCATAGAGCAAACGTCCCGTCGGCTCTCGTCGGCAAAGCCGCCCGCTGTCGCGGCGAATAGCGGGCGACTATCGACATCGGACGCACACGGCATTTCCGCTGCGCCCATCCGCCATGGATCCTTCAGGCGTCGAACGGCCCTCGGGCCCCAACCGCCAGGAGAGACCCATGACCCGTCCCACCGACCGCTTCATGACCGCGATCCTCGGCCTCGCCGCCGCGACCTTCGCGCTGCCGGCCCTGGCCGGCGAATGCCCCGCCGACAAGGTGGGCCGCGACCTCACCAAGCCGGTCACGAGCCCCGCCAAGGACGTCACCGACACCGTGCTGACCAAGATCGAGCTCGCCCAGGAGCCCGTCGGGCTCAAGGATCACGAGCTGCGGCTGCGCAAGCTCGTCGTCCAGCCGGGCGGCGTCGTTCCCTGGCACAGCCACGGCGACCGACCCGCGATCATCTACATCGTCGAGGGCTCGATCACCGAATACGCCAGCACCTGCGCGGTCCCGATCCTGCACAAGGCCGGCGAGGTAGCGCGGGAGACGAGCGCCACCGCGCATTGGTGGAAGAACACCGGCAGTAAGCCCGTGACCCTGCTCTCCGCCGACATCCTGCACGACAAGACCGACGCGAACATGTGAGCCCGCCCGGGCGGCGCCCTCGCAGGGCGCCGCCCGTCCCGCGAAAGGACACGCCATGATCGCCGCACTCCTCCATCGCGCCAACCCCGATCGCGCCTTGCCGGCAGCGGAAGTCCCCGCCGCGCCAGACGCCCTCGCCCAAGCGGCCAGGATGGGCCTGATCGGCCTCGTCTCGTTCCTGACGCTCGTGGACCTGTTCGCCACGCAGGCGATCCTGCCGTCGCTGGCGCGCCTCTACGGTGTCACGCCGGCCGCGATGGGGCTGGCCGTGAACGCCAGCACGCTGGGGATGGCGGTGGCAGGGCTCGCGGTCGCGCTCATGAGCCACCGCCTCGAGCGCCGCCGCGGCGTCGTGGCCAGTCTTGTGCTGCTGTCGATCCCGACCGTGCTGCTGGCGGGCGCGCCCGGCCTTGCCGCCTTTGCGGCGCTGCGGGTGCTGCAGGGCCTCTGCATGGCGACCGCGTTTTCGTTGACGCTGGCCCATCTCGGCGAGACCACCAGCGGCCGGCAGACCGCGGCGGCCTTCGCCGCCTATGTCACCGGCAATGTCGCCAGCAACCTCGTCGGGCGCCTCGTGGCGGCGGCGCTCGCCGATCATTTCGGCGTTCCGGCCACCTTCGCCGCGCTCGCGGCCATGAACCTGGCCGGGGCCGCGCTGGTGCGCGTCACCATGGCGCGGGCCGGCCGGCCGGCGACCGGGAGCGCGGCTCCGGCGGGCTTGGCCGGCGTTGCGCAACATCTGCGCAACCCCGCCTTGCGGGCCGCCTTCGGGATCGGCTTTTGCATCCTGTTCGCCTTCATCGGGGCGTTCACCTACGTCAATTTCGTGCTGGTGCGTCCGCCGATCGCGATCAGCCAGATGGCGGTCGGGTTCGTCTATTTCGTGTTCCTTCCGTCTATCGTGACGACGCCGCTGGCCGGCCTCGCCGTGGCGCGGCTGGGCGCGCGCCGGGCCTTCGCGGCCGCCACGCTGGTCGCGCTCGCCGGGCTCGCCCTCGTGACCGCGCCCCGCCTCGACGCCATCCTGGCCGGGCTGACCTTGGTGGCGGCCGGCACGTTCTTCGCCCAGGCCGTCGCGACCGGCTTCGTCGGCAAGGCCGCCACGGGCGACAGGGGCTCGGCCAGCGGGCTTTATTTGGGGAGCTATTTCACGGGCGGCCTCGTGGGCAGCGCCGTGCTGGGCTGGCTCTTCGACGGCTTCGGCTGGACCGCCTGCGTGGCCGGAGTCGCGGCGGCGCTCGTGCTCTCCCTGCTGCTTTCGGCCCGCTTGGTCGTCCCCGCGCCGCCCGCCTCGGTCTTCTCCCCGAAGGAGTTGCAGCCATGACCTCTCTCGGCAAAACCTCCCTTCTTCCAGCGTCGGCTCACGCCGCCGCCGCCGGGCTCTCGCCGGAGGCCCAGCCCACCCGCCGCCATGTCATCGCGGGCGGCGCCGGGGCGGCGCTCGCCGCGGCGCTCCCGCCCGTGGGCGTCCGGGCCGGCGGCGCGGACGTGATTGCGACCTACAAGGCCTTCGCCGCCGCTCAGAACGCCGGCGAACTCGCCGTCGTGCGGGAGATGTTCACGCAGGATCCGCCGTTCTTGTGGGTGAGCGACGGGATGTCGATCTGGGGCCGCGACGCGGCGATCGAACGAATGGCCCTGTTCCGGAGCTCGGAGATCTGGCGCGTGACCCCGGACCTCGACCGCGCCGTCGCGGTGGAGCTGAACGCCGGCGCGGCCTACCTCCACCTGCCGCTCGAGCTGGCCATCGGCCCGCGCGTGCCGGGGCCGGACCGCCTGCGCTTCCTCGTCTCGATGCTGGCGGTGCGCAAGGACCGCTCGGGGGATTGGCGCATCGCCGCCCTGTTCACCACCACTGAAAAGAAGGGGTGATGGCCATGCACACGGTCTCATCGAGGCGGCGCGTGGTGATCGTCGGCGGCGGCTTCGGCGGCCTGTCGGCAGCGCAGGCGCTGGCGCGCGCGCCGGTCGACGTCACACTAATCGATCGCCACAACTACCACCTGTTCCAGCCGCTGCTCTACCAGGTGGCCACCGCCGGGCTGTCGCCGGCCGACATCGCATCTCCCATCCGGGGCGTCCTGCGCCGCCAGAAGAACGCCTTTGTGATGCTGGCGCGCGTCACCGGGGTCGATCCGGACCGGCGGGTCGTCGTGACCGACGAGGGCGATGTCGCGTATGACGCGCTCATCATCGCGACGGGCGCCAGGCACGCCTACTTCGGCCGCGACGGGTGGGAGCGCCACGCGCCCGGCCTCAAGAAGATCGAGGACGCGACGGAGCTGCGCCGACGCATCCTGCTCGCCTTCGAGAAGGCCGAGACCATTAAGGACCCGGCCGAGCGCCGCCGCCTCCTGACCTTCGCGGTGATCGGCGGCGGGCCGACCGGCGTCGAGATGGCCGGCGCTGTCGCGGAGCTGGCGCGCACGGCGCTGGCGGCCGATTTCCGAGCCATCGATCCGCGGATGACCCGCGTGGTGCTGATCGAGGCCGGGCCGCGCATCCTCTCGTCGTTCCATCCGCGGTCGTCGGAGACCGCCGCGGCGGGCCTGCGCGGCCTTGGCGTGGAGGTCGAGACCGGCGCGCCGGTGACGGCGGTCGACGGCGAGGGCGTAGAGGTCGCCGGCCGGCGGATCGAAAGCCGCACGATCGTCTGGGCCGCCGGCGTGCGCGCTTCGCCGGCCGCGCGCTGGCTGGGCGCCGAGGCGGATGGTGCAGGGCGGGTCAAGGTTGCGGCGGACCTCTCTGTTCCCGGACGCCCGAACATCTTCGTGATCGGCGACGCCGCCCATGTGGCGGGCCCGGAAGGGCGGCCGCTGCCCGGGGTCGCCCCGGTGGCCAAGCAGCAGGGCCGCCACGCGGCGCGCCAGATCGGCCTTGCGCCCGAGCGGCGCGCGCCGTTCCGGTATCGCGACTACGGCGCCATGGCGACGGTCGGCCGACGCAAGGCGGTCGCCGACCTCGGGCGGGTGCGGCTCAGCGGCTCGCTCGCCTGGCTGATCTGGTGCGTCGCCCACGTCTATTTCCTGATCGGGTTCCGGAACCGGATGTCGGTGGCGGCGAACTGGGGGTGGAGCTACGTCACCTACCAGCGCGGCCCGCGGCTCATCACCGGCAGCGGCGCGGAGCCCCCCCTCGCGCCCGAGCAGGCGCCCGCCGCCGCGCTGCGCCGCTCAGCGTGAGGCGAGTTCGGCCCGGGGGCATCCCACCGGCGCCAGGGGCGCCGTCGAGGCGACCATGGAGACCGAAGCCCGCGAGGCGGGCCTAAGTCGCGCCGCGTGGCATTCAGGCCGCGTCCGGCTTGAGCCCTGATTCGGGGCGCTGCAGCGACCCTGGCCAGCGGGCGCGCATGGCCTCGCGCACGAAGGCGCCGACGGCCGGAGAATGCGGGCGCCCGCGCACCGTGACCAGGTTGACCTCGCGCCAGAACTCCGGGTCGATCAGCGGCCGCGCCACGACGCCCGGATGGGTGATGCCGGATTCCGGCATGAAGCCAAAGCCCAGGCCGGCGGCGACCATGGCGAGCACCCAGTCGTCCCGCTCGCTCCTGTAGACGAGGCTGCAGGTCGCGCCGTGCTCCCGCCAGATCGGGCCGGCGACGCCCGTGAACTCGCAATTGGCCCGATTGACGTAGCGTTCCCCGTCGAGGTCCCGCGCGCGCACCATATTTTGTCCGGCGAGCCGATGCTGCGGAGCCACGGCGATCATCATCTGTTCGCGAAACAGCGGGATCCGGTGCAGTCTTTCGTCGCCATCGCGGTTTGGCCGGCAGTAGATCGCCACCTCCAGTTCGCCCTTCACCAGCCGCTCCTCGAGCTGGGGAGCGGCGGCGTCCACGATGTGCAGCTCGACGCCCGGGTGGCGGGCCTGGACAGCCGTCAGCAACTCCACCAACTGGTTGGGCGCGATCGTACACATGATGCCGATGCGCAGCGTCGTCCGCTTCAGCTTGGTGAAGTCCAGCGCCTCGCGCTTGGCCTGCTGGGCGCGGTCATAGACCTCCTCCAGGTGTGGCCGCACCATCCGGCCGAGTTCCGTGAGATGCGTGTTGGCTCGCTCGCGATGGAAGAGCGGCCCGCCGAGCTCATCCTCGAGAAGCTTCACCGCGCGCGTGAGGGAGGGCTGGGCCACATGGCAGCGCTCCGCAGCCCGCGTGAAGTTCAACTCCTCGCAGACCGCGAGAAAGTACCGGATCTGATGCATCTCCATAGAGCCCCCCTATAGAAACGGCAGGCAGACGATATTTCAGATCATGGCTCCTGCGGCGCACCGTCGTCGACCAGAAAGCCTCCCCAGGCGGGGGGCTTGGCGGTCACAAGGGAGCGATCCATGACTTACCCGATTTCACCTGATCAACTGCGGGCCGACAGGCCGCTCGCCGGACGTGTCGCGCTGGTCACCGGTTCGACCAGCGGCATCGGCCTGGGAATCGCTCGTTCGCTCGCCGGCGCCGGAGCCGCCCTGGTGGTCAACGGCCTGGGGCGTCCCGACGACGGAGGGGCGCTTGCGCTGGCGCTCGGGGATGAGTTCCACGTCGACGCGCTCTACTCGCCGGCCGACATGTCCGATCCGGACGCGATCGCCGCCATGATGCGGGCGGCCGAGTCCCGCTTTGGGCGCCTCGACATCCTGGTCAACAACGCCGGGGTCCAGCATGTCAGCCCGCTCGAGGCGTTTCCGCCGGCGCATTGGGACGCGATCCTGGCGGTCGACCTCAGCTCCGCCTTCCACACGACCCGCCTGGCCCTGCCCGGCATGCGCGAGCGGCGCTGGGGTCGCGTCATCAACGTCGCTTCGGCTCACGCCCTGGTCGCGTCCCCCTTCAAGGCCGCCTATGTGGCAGCCAAACACGGCCTGCTCGGGCTGACCAAGGTCGCCGCGCTGGAGGCGGCGGAGGTTGGCGTCACCTGCAACGCGATCTGTCCCGGCTACGTCTGGACGCCCCTCGTCGAAAAGCAGATCGCAGACCAGGCCATGGCGCACCGGATCCCCCGCGAGGCCGTGATCCGGGACGTGCTTCTCGCCAACCAGCCCAACAAGCGCTTCGCCCAGGTCGAGGAGATCGGCGCCTTGGCCGCTTTCCTGGCCAGCGACGCGGCCGCCTCGATCACGGGCGCCGCCCTGCCTGCGGACGGCGGATGGACCGCCCACTGAGGTTCACCAGGGCGCCCGCGCCATGGCCGAGGCGCCCCGACCAGGCAGGAGACCGACATGGATGCAATGCTCAACCAGGCGGCGACGAGCCACGGCGCCACGCCGCTCGCCGGCCCGCGACAGGACCAGCCGCTCCCGCCGCGTCGCGACGGCGCGCGACGGCGCCACCCCTGCGGGCAGATTGTACTCGTGTTTCAGGGCGGGGGAGCGCTTGGCGCCTATCAGGCAGGCGTCTACGAGGCGCTGCACGGGGCAGGCCTCGAGCCCGACTGGGTGATCGGCACCTCCATAGGCGCGATCAACGCCAGCATCGTGGCCGGCAACGCCCCCGCGGACCGCATGGGCCGTTTGCGAGAGTTCTGGGCCCGGGTCGAGCATGGCCCGCTTTCGCGCGCGCTGGCCAACTTCCCCGTTTTCGGCGCCACGACGGCCATGCTCGCGACCGTGCTGCAGGGCATACCCGCCTTCTTCGCGCCCAATGTCGCGGCCTTCGCAGGCGCGCATGTTCGGCTCGGCGCCGAGCGGGCCGGATACTATTCGACCGCGCCGCTGGCGGCCACGCTGAATGACCTCGTCGACTTCGAGCACGTCAACGGCGATGGTCCGCGGCTCACTGTGGGCGCGGCCAGCGTGCGCACCAGCGAGATGCGCTATTTCGACAGCCGCGACATGTCGCTCGACATCCGCCACGTCCTCGCGTCCGGCGCGCTGCCGCCGGCGTTCCCGGCGATCCGCATCGACGGCGAGCTCTATTGGGACGGCGGGATCCTGTCGAACACGCCCGTCGAGGCGGTTTTCGACGACATCCCCCGCCGCGATTCGCTGGTGTTCGCCGTCCATATCTGGAACCCGAGCGGGCCGGAGCCGGAGACGATCTGGGAGGTCCTGAACCGGCAGAAGGACATCCAGTATTCCAGCCGCGCCTCCACGCATATTCGCCGCCAGAAGCAGATGCACCGCCTTCGGCACGTCATCGCCGAACTCGCTCGGCGCCTGCCGGTCCGCGAGCGGTCGGATCCGCGCATCCAGGAACTGGCGGCTTACGGATGCCTCACCCGCATGCACGTGGTGCGACTGCTGGCGCCCTCGATCGAGGGCGAGGATCACACGAAGGACATCGACTTCAGCCCTTCCGGGATTCGCGCTCGCTGGCGGGCCGGCTACGACGACACAATCCGGGTGCTCGACCAAGCGCCATGGGACGGGGACTTCGACCCGATCGAGGGCTTCATCCTGCACGAGGCGCGCCCTGGACTGGTGATGACCGCGGGCTGAAGGTCTCCGTCGCTCGCACGACAAGGCCGCCGGTTTCGCCGGCGGGCCTTTCCGCGTCGCAGGGCGGCGTCTTGTGCATGGTCGTGACAACGCCGCAGTGCGCCAGCCTGCGGCGTGCGCATGCACAGGACGTCCGCCAGGAACCGGATCGCATGGGGTGCTGCAAGAGCGCCATGCGCACCAGCACGTGGCTTGCGCCTCATCTGCGGCGCACTCGACGGGAGGAAGGATCGGGGCCGGTCGGGCCGAGCGGAAATGCCGTTTGGCTGAAATGACGATAGCGGACGGCTATTCCACGCCATAGCCGCAGGCTCTGGTCTCCATGGCCGCTCGGCATTGGCCGCCGCCGTCGCCCGATGGTCTCTTATGGCGACCCGGCGCATTCGCTCGCGCCCGGCGTACTGGAGGACGTCCCATGACGATGGACACAACCCTGCGGCCCGGCCCGGCGTCGGTCATTCCCGACCGTCGCACACTCGCCTGGCTCTTCGTCGGCGGGTTCCTGGGCCTCATGGCCTGGGAGATCTGGGCCCGGCTGATCACGGCCTGGATCCTTGGCGGCCCCCTCGAACCGGCCGAACTGGTCATCTCGCTGGTCCGGACCTGGACCGGCTACGAATTGGACCGTCTTCCGGCCGAGGCCGCCCATTACGCGATAGGGATCTTCGGCTATCCCATCCTCTACTACGTCGTGTCCCGCTTCCTGAAGAACTGGGCCGTGGCGCTCGACGTCGGAGTCTGGGCGATCTTTACTGTCTTCTCGGCGATGTTGGCCTTCACGGGACAACTCACCGGCGGCGTCGCCCTGTTCTGGGTCGTGGTCAGCGCGGTGACGGCCACGCGTCTCTTCAATCCCAACGGCCTCGTGGCGGACTGCCTGAGCTGGGGCTCGTTCACCTGGTTCAACGCTCTGGGAGTTATGGCCCCGCTGGCCGGGCTCCCATTCCTGCTCATCGCCTGGGGCGGCGGCCTGTCCTTCATGAGCTATGTGGGCCACGTCGTCTTCGGTTTCGTGGCGGCCCTGGTTTTCGAGCTGAAGGCTGGCCGGCGCGCCTGAAGCGCTGGTCCGCATCGCGGTCCCGTCCCGCTTTCCTCAGCGCGCTGCGGCGCCCTTGGCCCGGGCAGGAAGGCCCTCCATCCAATGAAACGCGTCCACGATCCAGCCCGCCTCGATCTCGTGCTCGCCGGAGTGCAGGCACAGGCTCAGCTCTCGGCCGCTGGCGCAATGGTCGTTAGACCACGTCCGGCACGCGAGTCGCCCCTCGCTCGTCGTGCGGTCCGGCTCGGCGGCGCAGCCATCGATCCGCCTCCAGGCCGCGACGCCCTTCAGAACGTCGCCCTGGCGCAGGTCGCCGCCCCTCAGGCTGCGCCCGCTCATCGGCACAATGTCGTCGGCCGTCCCGTGTACGTGCCGCAGGGAGACGGGCCCGCCGGGGCAGCTCTCGGGCTCAGGCGCCCAGAAGGCGCCCGCTACGGGAGCGAAGGCCGCAAAAGGCTGCGGGGCCAGGCAGGCGAGGTACCACACCATCGACCCGCCGACCGAGAAGCCGGAGGCCAGCACGCGGCTATGGTCGACGGGCCAGCGTCGCTCGACGTCGCTCATCGCGTCGGCCACGAAGGAGAAGTCGTCCCGGCCCTCGAAGGTCTTGGACGGGAACGACCACGATCGCGCGGCGCCGTTCTGGACCCGCCCCTGCGGCGCCACAAAAAGGGCGCCCAGGTCGCCGACCGCTCGCTCGAGATCGCGATCCTCCATTACGCTCTGCGCCGAACCCGCATAGCCGTGGAAGAAGACGACGACCGGCAAGGGGGAGCGTCCATCCCAGCCCGGGGGTGTGCGCGCGAGATACTCGCCCGTCGCGGTTTGGCAGGGAGTCTGGGCGTCGCATGCGCTGGCGGGCACAGGCGTCAGCGCGCCGACCAGCAGGACGGCCCAAATCAGAAGGCGCATGGCTCATCTCCGACCAAACGGCCGGAGGGTAGCATTGGCGCAAGAAGCGCCGCCAATAGCTTGGCGCAGTTCACGCGAAAGTGTCGTCGCCTCACGGCGTTTTGGGTGGCCGGCGCGGATCAGCGGCGCTCCCCTTCTGCGGCGGAAGCACGGTGGGTTGCGGGAGGAATCCGCCCATGATCGTCGACCAATATGGCGGCCGGCACGCGACGGGGTCCAGGTCCGCCGTCGCGGCTTTCGATCAGGCCGTTTCCTGCCTCGCACGCCACCGGATCGGCGCCGCCGACGCGATTGCCGAGGCCCTGGCGAGCGACCCGGACCTGATCTCGGCCCACGCATTGCGCGGGCTCGCCTCTGTCTTCCTGGCGCGCTCGGAATGCATGCAGGCTGCCCGCCGCGACCATGCGCACGCCAATGGGCTCGCGCAGCGTCGAACCGACGCCAGCGACGACGAAAAGGCGCTCGTCGCGGCGCTCGGCTGCGCCGTCGAGGGCCGGCTGTTGGCGGCCGCCGACATCCTCGACAGGGCGCTTCAGGACCGCCCGACGGCGTTTCTCCTGGTGAAGGCCTCGCACGGGCTGCGCTTCATGGCGGGCGACCTCGGCGGCATGCTGGCCACGACGCGAAAGGTCCTGCCGTCCTGGACGGACGAGCGGCCCGGCGCCGGCTTCGTGCTGGGCTGCCACGCCTTCGGGCTGGAGGAAGCCGGCCAGCTCGCCGACGCCGAGCGGGTCGGCCTGCGGGCCGCCGAACTGGAGCCCGACGACGCCTGGGCGATGCACGCCGTCTCGCACGTGCATGAGACGCAGATGCGCATCGCCGAAGGCGTCGCATGGTTGGAGCAGTCTCGGCCCCGCTGGTCGCACTGCCACAATTTCCGCTTCCACCTGTCCTGGCATTTGGCCCTGTTCGAGCTCGAGCGGGGGCGGCTGGATCGGGTCCTCGCCCTCTACGATGAGGAGGTGCGGCCCGCTCCGACGGACGATTTCCGCGATGTCGCAAACGCCGCCTCGTTGCTCTGGCGGCTGGAGCAGGAAGGCGTGGCGGTCGGCGACCGTTGGGCGGAGTTGGCGCTGATCGCGCGACGGCGGTCGCAGGACGTGACGCTGGTGTTCGCGTCCCTGCACCATCTGCTCGCCTTGGTCGGCGCCGGCGCGCGCGGGGAGGCGCTTGCGCTGCTTCAGGCGCTGGAGGCCGGACCTCGCGGGGACCAGGCTGCGGCCGCGCGGCGCGTCGGGATGGACGTGGCGCGGGTCATCCTCGGCCTGGATCGAGGCCGCGCGGCGTGGGCGGCCGCGAACCGCTTGCATCTCCTGGGAGGCAGTCACGCCCAGCGGGACGTGTTCCTGCGCATCCTGGCCTTGGCGGCGGCCGACCGTGGAGACCGTTCCGGCTATGAGACGGTGATGGCCTCCCGTTCCGGTCTGCGACGCGAAGATCGCTTCGCCCGGTTCGCCGCCGGCCGCCTGGCGCGCGCCGAGGCCGCACAGCGTCGGAGGGTCGCGTGACGGCCGGATCCTCGCCAGACCGAGTCGCCGACCGGCTGGCCGCAGGGCTGCGCGCCGCCGGCGTCCGCCATGCCTTCGGCATGCCGGGGGGCGAGGTCATCGCCTTCGTCGACGCCCTGGAGCGGGCGGGCGTGCGCTTCGTGCTGGCCCGTGACGAAACGGCCGCGGCTATCATGGCCGCCGGCGCGAGCGCGGCGGGCGGCGCGCCCGGCGTGCTCGTGACCACGCTTGGGCCCGGACTGGCGAACGCGGTCAACGGCATCGCCGACGCCTGGCAAGAGCGGGCTCCGCTGCTCGTGGTCTCGGGCGTGGTCGATCGCGCGATCCGTGGCCGCTACACCCACCAGGTCGTCGATCATGCGGCGCTGCTGCGCCCGCTCGTCAAGGCGTCGTTCGAGATCGAGGCCGAGAGCGCCGAGCCCGTCCTGGCCCGGGCGCTCCGACTCGCGCTCACGCCTCCCTACGGTCCCGTTCATTGCGACCTGTCGCCCGCCGTCGCCGACATGCCGGCGCCGGCCGCTCCCCTCCCTTGGCCCGAGCTGCGGGCGCTCCAGCCCAGGATTGATCCATCGGACCCCCGCATCGACAGCCTGCGCGCGCGCCTGCAGGCCTCCCGTCGGCCGCTGATCGTGGCCGGCTACGAGGCGGCCCGCGGGGGCGCCGCAGCCCCTCTGGCGGCCCTGCTCTCGAAACGATCGATCCCCGTCGTCACCACCTACAAGGCGAAGGGGCTGGTCGACGAGAGGCGCGCCTGCAGCCTCGGCGGGGCGGGGCTTTCTCCCCTGGCCGACCGCATCCTGTTGGACGTCGCGACGCGCGCGGACCTCGTCATCCTGCTCGGCTATGACCCGGTCGAGATGCGCCCGGGCTGGCTCGACGCATTCATCGACCCGGGGCAGGCCGTCGCGCTGGGGACAGGGCAGGACCAGGCCATGCATGCGGCCGGCATGCGGATCGAGGGCGATCCCGCGGCGCTGCTCGCCGCCCTCGCGGAGGGCGCGAGCCCCGGGGAGGGATGGCCGGCGGGCGAGCCGGAGACGGCTCGAAGGCGCCTGGCCGAGGCCTTCGCCGGTCCCGCCGCCTGGGGTCCGCACGCGGTGATTGAGCTCCTGATGGAGGCGGCCGAAACCGCGGACGCGCTCGTGACGGTGGACAGCGGCGCGCACCGCATCCTGCTCAGCCAGATGTGGAAGGCCTCCCGCCCCCTCGCGCTGCTGCAGTCCGCCGGCTGGTGCACGATGGGAAGCGCCCTGCCGCTAGCGATCGGCGCGGCCTTCGAGCAGCCCGGCCGGAGGGTGATCGCCGTGCTCGGGGATGGCGGGCTCGAGATGAGCCTGGGCGAACTCGGGACGCTGAGGGACGCCGGCCTTCCGGTGACCGTCGTCGTTCTGCAGGACCGCAGTCTCGGCCTCATCGAGCTGAAACAGTCCGCGGCCAGGCTGGCGCGAACCGGCGTGACGCTGGGCGAAACCGATTACGTCGAGATCGCTCGCGCCTTCGGCGGCGACGGAGCGCTATGCGCCGATCGCGGCGCCTTCCAGGCCGCCCTCGATGACGCCGCCTCTCGCCCCGGCTTCACCCTGATCGCCTGCACCGTCGAAGCCCAAGAATATGTCGACCGGATCTGAAGCCGCCCGACGCGCGCGCGACCCTCGCCTCGATTTCTTCCGCGGCCTCGGCATGTGCATCATCCTGATCGCGCACATCCCCTGGAATCCGTGGACGAACTGGATCCCGGCGCGCTTCGGCTTCAGCGACGCCGCGGACATGTTCGTGTTCTGCTCGGGCATGGCCTCCGCGATCGCGTTCGGGGCCGTGTTCGACCGCCACGGCTGGTGGGCCGGCGCGCGCCGCATCGTCCACCGTCTCTGGCAGGTGTACTGGGCGCATGTCTGCGTGGTGTTCGTGGTCCTGGCCGTAGCGGTCGGGATCGACCAGCGGCTCGGGGTAGACCACTATGTCAGGGAGGAGCTCCTGCTCCAGCCGATGCTGGACGCGCCCGGGCCTCGCCTGCTCGGCCTGCTGACGCTGCGCTACGTGCCGAACTACTTCGACATCCTGCCGATGTATCTCGTCATCCTGGCGATGACGCCCGCAGCCATGCTGCTCGCCAGCCGGGACCCGCTCCTGGCCATCGGGGCCTCCGTGGCGCTCTGGACCGGCGCCCAGCTCGGGCTGCTCGAACTCACCGCGGACGCGGCGACGGGCCGGCCGTGGTTCTTCAATCCGTTCGCCTGGCAGATGCTGTTCTTCACGGGCTTCGCCTTCGCCCGGGGGTGGCTGCCTCCGCCGCCCCGAAGCGGCGGGCTCATGCTCGCGGCCCTCGTCGCCGTGGCGGCGAGCGCGCCTTTCAGCTGCCAGCGCGAGTTTGCGTGCTACGCCGGCTTCGGGGCGTTCCCGGCGCTCGGAGACGCGCACGACGCCCTGGGGCCGTGGATCTCGAAGACGCAACTCGGCCCGTTGCGCTACGCGCATTTCCTCGGGACCGCCTATCTGGCCTATTTGGCCGTCGGCGAAGGCGGCCGAAGGCTCTCCGGCGCGGTGGCCGGGGCCTTGCGGAGGATAGGCCGCCAGACCCTTGCGGTCTTCCTGACCGGCCTCGTCGCCGCTCAGGTCCTGGGCGCGGCGCTGGACGTCGCCGGGCGATCTCCGATAGCGGTCCTGGCCGTCAACATCGCGGGTCAACTCATCCTGTTCGGAGCGGCCTTGGTCGTTAGCGCGTTCAAGGCTCCTTCCGGGCGAGCCCGCACAAAAAAAGCGCCGGAAGCCCAGCCGGGCCTCCATCCAGCGAGCGCTTATACGCGTGGGGCCGCGCCTGCGGATGCCGCCGGGGGGTCGGCGGGATCCTACCTTGAGCGGTCCACCTGACCATGAGCGCCCGCACGGACGCGCCAGCTCCCTCAGATCGCATGGGGCGACGGCGCCAGCCGCGCGATCGCGACGGCTAGGAGGCCGCGCAACCGCGCCAGACCGCGCCGCTCGGATTCCACTCGGCGAGCGGCCGCCCGGAAGGGACGTCTTTCTGGGCTATCATGGCGACCTGGATCTCTCCGTCGACCTGGTGCGCCGCATCGTCCGCGCCGTCTGGAGGGAGCGGCGGATCGTGTTCCCGTGCTCGCCTGGGTTCCGGGAGGCGTCGGTATCCGAGGAACACGAGACGTTGGACCGAGAGGCGTTCCGGCCGGGGAGGCGGCCAGGCGTTAACCGCTGTCCTGGCGGGCGCATGGCCTGTGCTATCCGCTGCCGCCCGGGATCGGCGAAGCCGTGCGTCAAGGCTGCGTGGTCGTCTTTAACGTGTCGCGCGCCATCATCCCCATAGCGCGAAACCGCTTTGACCATGTCTCTGTGTTGCTGGTGAGCGCGGCCCCCCGAAATCCCCCGCCAGCGGCTCGCGGCGCGGGGCCGCAACGGAGTACGTCGCGGTTCGCCTCGCCCGCGCCACCCGTACCGGTTGGAGGCGCCGGCGGACCTAGAATCGTAAATATTGGCGATCCGGTCGAATCGGCGGCTTTCCGACAGCCTCCATCGTCCAAGCGTTGCCTCCCGATCGTGCGACGGGCGAGACATCGAACGCTCGATGACGTTCATACAAAGCTACGCGTACGTGGAATCCAATGTGGGACCCATGTCACCGTATATCTGCGAACGCCTGAATTTTATGAGGACTTCTAGACTAAATGGTGCCCAGGGGCGGAGTCGAACCACCGACACTGCGATTTTCAGTCGCATGCTCTACCAACTGAGCTACCTGGGCGTGCCCGCCGTCGCCGAAGCGTCGTGAACGGGCCGCGTTATAGAGGCTGCTTTTCAGGCTGTCCAGCACCAAAGAGGCCGCGGGGCGGCTCGCTCGCGCAGGCGCGGGAGATCGTTGGAATCGCCCCGAATCTGGGTCACTGCTGAACGCGGCCGAGCGCCTCGGCGACGGAGACCCCTGATGATGGACGATGGGCTGACGCTCCGTTCCGGCGACTGCCGACTCGCCGTTTCGACGCTGGGCGCCGAAATGCGCGACTGGCGCATCGGCCCGGATCCGCTGCTGTGGGGAGGGGACCCCGCCTGGTGGCCCGACCGCAGCCCGATCCTCTTCCCGGTCGTCGGCTGGACCCGCAACGGCGAGGCGAGGGTCGGAGGCGAGACCTACCCGCTGGGCCTGCATGGCTTCGCGCGGACGCAGCGCTTCGAGGTGATCGAGGCCGGGGAGGCGCGCGCCACGCTGCGGCTGCGCGAGACCCCTGACACGCTGGCCCAGTATCCGTTCCGCTTCGAGCTCACGGTCGCCTACGAGGTGGACCCGACCGGCGTGCTCGCCAGCTTCCGCGTCGCCAACCGCGGCCATGCGCCGATGCCCTATGCGCTGGGCCTTCATCCGGGCTTCCGGACGCCGTCCGGCTCCGTCGGTTTCGACGCGGGCGTCGTCGCCTTCGACCAGGCCGAGCGGGGCGAAGTCCCGGTGATCGCCCCGGGGGGCCTGTTCTCGCCGGAGCGCCGGACGATCCCGCTGGCGCAAGGCGGCCGCGAACTGGCCTTGTCCAGGGACCTGTTCAGCCGCGAGGCCCTCTGCTTCATGGACGTCGCCAGCCGGTCCCTGCGTCTCTCGAGCACGACGGGTCCGGCGCTGCGCGTCGCCTGGAGCCGCTTTCCGCATGTTGTGCTCTGGTCGCGTCCGGGAGCGCCGTTCCTCTGCGTCGAGGCGTGGACGGGATCGGGGGATCCGGTCGGGTTCGAGGGAGACCTGTTCGAAAAGCCCGGAATGACCGTGCTGCAACCCGGCGACGCCAGCGAACACTCCTACCGGATGTCTGTCGAAGATCCGCTCAAGACAGGTCGCATATCCTAATCTTACGTCCTATGGTTGTGCGCTTACGCGCTGCGGGGACCCGGAGCGCGTGAGCATTCGGGCCTCGTTGAGGAGAGTGCGGAATGCAGACGCTTGCGCGGGTTCCATTCTTCAAGGATGCCGGGATCGACTTCGAGAGGTTCGACCGCCGCTGCACTTGGCGGCGCTATGACGAGGACGAAATCGTCGTCGATTTCGAAGACCTTTCGACTGACGTCTATTTCATCCTGTCGGGCGAAGTGCGCGTGCTCATCCGCACCCAGTCCGGCAAGGAAGTGATCCTGGCCGAGATGCGCGGGGGACAGGTCTTCGGAGAACTGGCGGCGATCGACGAGGTGCGCCGGTCCGCCAATGTGACGGCGCTGACGCGCGCCGAGATGTGCATCATGCCGTCGAGCGTCTTCCGCGAGATTCTCTTCGCCTCTCCGGTGGTGTGCGACAGGATCCTGAAGCTGCTGACCTCCCGGGTCCGGGAGCTGAACGCCCGGTTGACCGAGCATTCGGTGTTCGACCTGAAGCACCGGCTCTACGCCGAGCTGATCCGCATGTCGGCGCCCCGCATGGGCGTCAGCGGCGAGCGGGTCGTCAGCCCGCCCCCGTTCCACCATGTGCTCGCCGCCCGCATCGGCTGCCGGCGCGAACAGGTCACGCGGGAGCTCTCGGCCTTGTCGGGGCAGGGGGTGATCGCCAAGACGCGCGGCGCCCTCGTGATCAGGCAACCGCAGGTTCTCGAGGAGCGCATCTCGGAGGCGCTTCAGAACGACACCTGAGGCCCGCCGGCGATCAGGGCGTCTCCGCCGGCGGGGGCGTCCGCAGCGCGCCGGGTTCTCCGACCACGATGGCTCTGGGCGACCCGAAGAACGGCGCCGCGGCTCCCGAGCGTCGGATCAGGTTCTTGGCGTCGGGGGCGACGATGGGGTCGTCGAAGCTGCCGGACACCTCGAAGGGCAGGGCGGCGGCTTCGCGCTCCGCCGCCTGGGCCTGGCCGGAGAGCAGCAGCGTGCGGTCTCCCACCCCGATCTGTCCGGCCAGGGTGACCCGCGTCGCCGGCGAGGACAGGACCGCTTCGCCGATCTCCAGCACGCCCCGAGAGATCCGGCCGGACACGGTGGCGGTGTCGAAGGGCGTGCGGCCTCCACGGATGTCCAGAGCGGCGATCAGGGGACGCTTCTCGATCCGCCGAAGGACCTCGGGAAGGTTGATGCCGATCAGTTCGCCCTGGCGCACCGTCAGGGCGGCTCGGCCCTCCAGGGACCGCATGAGGCTGGCGGGCGCGTCGCCCGAGGCCTCCAGGGCGAAGGCGCCGCTGGCCGAGCCGCTCAGCTTCTCGGCGCCGGTCATGGAGGAGAACGCCTTGGCGGCGTCCAGGCGGTCGAACGAACCTTGCGCCTTGACCTCCAGCCCGGACGACGCCGTCCCCGAGAGCGTCAGCCGTCCCTTCGCGGCGCCTCCGAAAAGCTCCGCGTTGCCCAGCGTCACGTCGGTGCGTCCGTCCCGGGAGAGAAGCGAGAACGCAGCATTGCCCAGGGTGAGCTTGCCCACCGTGAGCGTGGCGGCCGACACGCGGACGTCCACGCCTGGGCTGGGCGTCGCGGCGGGGTCGATGCTGTCGCGGCTCCACCCGCCATCCGCGTCGCGCTTGGGAAAGAACGGGCGGAGCGCCGTCGTGAGGTCCAGCCTGTCGGCCGCCAGCGTTCCGCCCAGCGTGAGCTGCCCTTCGATCAACTTGAGCGCGAGGACGCCGTCCAACTCCCCGGCCTCGAGGGCGATGACGGCGTTGCTGAGGGCGAGCGCGGTGGGGCTGATCCGCGCGGCTCCTCGCGCCTGCATCGTCTCGCTGATCGGAAGAGGGACCTTGACCCGCAGCCAGCGGGCTGCGGCGCCCAGCGAAGGCGTGGTCACCTCGATCGCGCCGTCCGCCTCGGCGACGCCGGAACCGACCGTGGCGCCGGCGAAGCGCAGCGATCCGAGCGGCGTCTTGATCGCGACGTCGAGAGGGCTGCTCGCCCGGTCGGCGAGCGCCGCGAGATCGAGCCCGTGCGAGGCGAAGTCGACGGCCTGGCCGCGCCACATCAGCGTGGCGGCTGCGTCGATCACGCCGCGCTTCTGGACGCGGCGAACCACGGCGTTGAGGTGCGACACAGGGGCGGCCGAATCCGCCGCCTCGAACCCTTCCGCGGCGCCGTCCACGATCACCAGCCGATTGATGCCCGCCAGGGTGGACGGGCGCTCGGAAGAACCGGATGCGGGCGGAACGGCCTTCGAAACCTGCTCCAGGACCGCCGCCGCGCTCACGGACGCCGCGCGGGCGACCACGGGCCGGACCAGCAGGAGATCGGCGAATTCCAGCCTTCCGGCGATGAGCGGCAGCAGGCGAAGCGATCCGCTCACGCGCTCGGCTTGGAAGACCAGCGCGCCGGCCGCGTCGAGGACCTTGAGTGGGCCCACCTCGAGGCGAGGCTCCGGCAGAGCGGTGAAGCGGGCATGCTCATCCGCCACGATCCTGACGCCCGGAATCCCGAGGAGCCGTGTGCTCATCGTGCGCTGGAGCTTGGCGGTGGGGACCGTCCAGGACGTCGCGCCGGCGACGACGACGAGCGCGATCAGGCCTGCGGCGGCGAGGGCGCGGCGCGTCATGAGGCCCCTTGGACGAAGGGAGGGCCAACCATCGCGACTGAATCCTCCAAAGGACGGGTTCTCACTGTGCGACGACCATAGGTGCGAGCATCCTCCCTTGGAACGGGCGTCGTCGATTGTCCACCGCGAACTAAGCCGTCAGGCGCTGCATGGGGACTTTCGCCGCGTCGACGTTTTCGCTATCCGGTGAAGGCGGCTTACCGCTGAGCCGATAAAAAGGCCGAACAATGTCCTTCGCCGACCGTCCGCTGTGGACCCCGAGCGCAGAGCGCGTCGCATCGACCGCTCTCATCCGTTTTCGCGACGCCTTCAACGCCCGCGAAGGGTTGAGCCTGAAGACCTACGCCGAGCTGCACGCCGCCTCGATCGATCGGCGCGAGGCGTTCTGGTCGCTCGTCTGGGACTTCGCCGGCGTGAAGGGCGAGAAGGGGGCCAGGGTCCTGGCGGACGACCGCATGCCGGGCGCCTCCTATTTCCCGGACGCCCGGCTGAACTTCGCCGAGAACCTGCTGAGCCGCAGCGACGACGGCGACGCCATCGTGTTTCGTGGCGAAGACAAGGCCAAGGCGCGCCTCAGCTGGCGCGACCTGCAGGACCGTGTGTCGCAGGCCCAGCAATGGATGGCGTCGCTGGGCGTCGGCGTCGGCGACCGCGTCGCCGCCATGACGCCGAATCTGCCCGACGCGGTGGCGCTGATGCTGGCGGCCGCCTCCCTGGGGGCCACCTGGTCGTCCTGCTCGCCGGATTTCGGGGTCAGGGGCGTGCTCGACCGCTTCGGCCAGATCGAGCCGAAGCTGTTCATCGCTTGCGACGGCTACTGGTACGCCGGCAAGCGCCTGCCGATCGTCGACAAGCTGGCGGACATCGTCCCGCAACTGCCGACGGCCGCAACCGTGGCCATCGTCGACTACCTCGGAGACGCCGAGGCCGTCGCCGCGTCGCTGCCGCGGGCGGTGTCGCTCACGGCGGCGCTCGACAGCTTCGCGGCGAAAGCCCCCACCTTCCTGCGGCTGCCCTTCAATCACCCGCTCTACATTCTCTATTCGTCGGGAACGACGGGCGCCCCCAAATGCATCGTGCATGGCGCAGGCGGGACGCTGCTCCAGCATCTGAAGGAGCATCAGCTCCAGTGCGACATCCGCCCGGACGACCGCGTGTTCTATTTCACCACCTGCGGTTGGATGATGTGGAACTGGCTCGTCTCGGCCTTGGCCAGCAAGGCTGCGCTGATGCTGTTCGACGGGTCGCCCTTCCACCCGTCGCCGACGACGCTGTTCGACTACGCGCAGGCCGAACGCTTCGGCGTGTTCGGCGCCTCCGCCAAATACATCGACGCCTGCAAGAAGGCCGAGCTCAGGCCCCGCGACACGCATGACCTCTCGACGGTGCGCCTCATGGCCTCGACCGGTTCGCCCCTGGCCCCCGAGAGCTTCGACTATGTCTACGAGGCCGTGAAGCCCGACATTCATCTGGCGTCCGTCTCGGGCGGCACCGACATCGTCTCCTGCTTCGTCCTCGGCGATCCGACCAGCCCCGTCTATCGGGGCGAATTGCAGGCGCCGGGCCTCGGCATGGCCGTCGACGTCTGGGACGAGTCCGGCCGCCCGCTCAGGCAAGGCAAGGGCGAACTGGTCTGCACCCGCTCCTTCCCGTCGATGCCGATCATGTTCTGGAACGACCCCGGCGCGGTGAAATACAACGCGGCCTATTTCGATCGCTTCCCCGGCGTCTGGTGCCATGGCGACTTCGCCGAGTGGACGCCTCATGGGGGGCTGATCATTCACGGCCGTTCGGACGCCACGCTGAACCCCGGAGGCGTGCGGATCGGCACGGCGGAGATCTACGCCCAGGTGGAGCAGATCCCGGAGGTCGTCGAGGCGCTCGCGATCGGGCAGGACTGGGACAACGACGTCAGGGTCGTCCTGTTCGTGCGCCTGGCGCCCGGGGCGACGCTCGACGACGCCCTCCAGCAGCGTATCCGCACCAGGATCCGCGCGGGGGCCAGCCCGCGCCACGTTCCGGCGAAGATCGTCGCCGTCGCCGATATTCCGCGCACGAAGTCGGGCAAGATCACCGAGCTGGCCGTGCGGGACGTCGTGCACGGCCGCGAGGTGAAGAACAAGGAGGCGCTGGCCAACGCCGAGGCGCTCGACCTGTTCAGGGATCTCCCCGAGTTGAGGTCCTGAGGCGCCCCGCCGTCCCGGTCAGTGACGCAGGGCGGGGTGATCGCCCCAGACGCTGGCGGGCTCCTGGCCGGGGATGTGGTTTACGGCGGTCTCGCCGAAGATGATGAAGGTGACCCCCAGCGTCAGGCCCAGCAGGAAGGCGGCGAGCGCCTTCATCGCGTTCCCGGGCGTGCGAACCGATCGACCGAGCGCCGGCGCGCGGATCGAGGGATCCGCCTCCTCGCCCGCAGGGCAACGCCACCTGACTCTACGCATCAAAACGCCACGCATGTTCGATCGTGAAGCTGAAGACCTTTCTGGCTGACTTCGATCAGGCCGGCAACGACATGTTCAATCGAGCGTTAACGGCGACTCCACGCCGGGAGCTTTCGTTAACCTTTCGAATACCTTTCGGACAGGCTCGGCGCTGGCGCGCCAACGTTGAATCTTCAATCGGCCTTCTGGTAGGCCGCGCCGCTCGGCGCCGCGGCGGCGGGTCCGATCTGCGCCTCGGGCTCGACCGGCTGGCGCCGCTTCTGCCCCGAGATCATCGTCTCGATCTTGTCCAGGTAGAAGTAGACCACCGGGGTGATGTACAGCGTCAGGAGCTGCGAGACGCACAGGCCGCCCACGACCGCGATGCCGAGCGGCTGGCGCAGTTCGGAGCCCGCCCCGGACCCGAGCGCGATCGGCAGGGTGCCGAGAAGCGCCGCGAAGGTGGTCATGATGATCGGCCGGAAGCGCAGCAGGGCGGCCTCCCGGACGGCGGTGAGCGCATCCGCGCCCTCGCGGCGTCGTTCGATGGCGAAATCCACCATCATGATCGCGTTCTTCTTGACGATGCCGATCAGCATCAGGATGCCGATGATCGCGATCACCGAAAGGTCGAGGCCATAATACTGGAGCGCCAGCAACGCCCCGAAACCGGCCGAGGGCAGGCCGGACAGGATGGTGATCGGGTGGATGAAGCTCTCATAGAGCACGCCCAGCACCATGTAGATGACCAGCACGGCCGCCATGATCAGCAGGCCCTGGCCCTTCAGGGCGTCCTGGAACAGCTGCGCGGAGCCCGCGAACCCCGTCGTGATGGACGCCGGCAGGCCCGCCTCGCGCTCGACGCGCTTGATCGCGTCCACGGCTTCGCCGAGGGACACCCCCGGCGCCGTATTGAACGAGATCGTGACGGCCGGCTGCTGAGATTGCCGGCTCACCGAGAGCGGCCCCACCGCCCGGGTGACGGTCGCGATGGCGTCCAATGGTACGTTCTGGTTGTTGCTGTTGCGCACGAACATCCGCGACAGGGCCGCCGGATCCGTTTGGAACGTGCGGTTCGCCTCCATGATCACCTGGTAGTCGTTGGCGGGCGTGAAGATGGTTGAGATCTGGCGCGATCCGAAGGCGCTGTAGAGCGTCTGCCGGAGCTGGTCGGAGCTGACACTGTATTGCGCCGCCTTCTCCCGATCGAGCTCGACCATCGCCTGCGGGTTGGAGAGCTGCAGGTCGATGTTCACGTCCCGCAGGTTCTCCAGCTGCGTCAGCCTCGCCCGCATGTCGGGCGCAGCCTTGTAGAGAGCGCCGAGGTCGGCGCTCTGCAGCGTGTACTGGTACTGAGCGCGCGATTGGCGGCCCGAGTTCAGGTTGATGTTCTGCACCGGCTGCATCACCAGCGTGATGCCCGGAATGGCCGCGACCTGTCGCCTGATGCGCGCGATCACGACATTGACCGGGTCGCGTTGCTCGCGCGGCTTCAACGCCACGAACATGAAGCCCTGGTTCACGCCGCCGAAGCCCGAATTCGACGTCAGGTAGTCGACGGCGGGGTCCGCCTTGACGATCTCGTTGAGGAGCTGCTGGCGCGCCGACATCGCCTCGAAGGAGGTGTCGGGCGGTCCCTCCGTCGCCCCGCGGATCAGGCCCGTGTCTTCGATCGGGAAGAACCCTTTCGGCGTGTCCATGTAGAGCTTCACCGTCGCGAAGACCGACGCGATGGTGAGCAGGAGCACGAGGATGCGCGCCTTCAGAACGAGGTCCAGCGTGACGCGATAGCTCGTCAGCATGCCGTTGATGACGGCGTCGACCATGCGTGAGAACAGGCCGGGCCTCGCGTGGGCGTCGTGCCCTTTCAGGATGCGGGCGCACAGCATGGGCGTCAGCGTCAGCGACACGAAGCCGGAGACCAGGATCGCCACCGAGATGGTCGCGGCGAATTCACGGAAGACGCGGCCCACGACGCCGCCCATGAAGAACACCGGAATGAACACGGCGACGAGCGACAGGGTGATGGAGACGATCGTGAAGCCGATCTCGCGCGAGCCGACGAGCGCCGCCTGGAAGGGCTTCATGCCCTCCTCGATATGCCGGACGATGTTCTCAAGCATGACGATGGCGTCGTCGACGACGAACCCGACCGACAGCGTCAGCGCCAGCAGCGAGATGTTGTCGATCGAGTAGCCCATCACATACATCGCCGCGAAAGTGCCGATCAGCGACACCGGCAGGGCGAGCGTCGGGATGATGGTCGCCGCGATGGACTTCAGGAACAGGAAGATGACAAGGACGACGAGCGCGACCGACAGCATCAGCGTGAACTGGACGTCGTGGACCGCCTCGCGGATGGGCAGCGAACGGTCGTTCAGCACGTGCAGGCCGATCGAGGCCGGCAACTGCTCACGGTAGCTCGCGATCTTGTCCCGGATCCGGTCCACCACCTCCACGGTGTTCGCGTCCGATTGGCGGAACACCGCCACGATCAGGGAGCGCTGGTCGTTGTACCAGCTCGACTGCTCGTCGTTCTCGACGGAGTCCTTCGTGGCGGCCACGTCCTCCAGGCGCACCGGCGCTCCGTTGCGCGTGGCCACGATGAGGTCGTTGTAGTCGGCCGCCTTGCGAAGCTGTCCGGTCGCCTCGATCGTCACGCGCTGGCGTTCGCCGCGCAGCGTGCCGGTGGGCTGGTTGGAGTTGGCCGCCGAGACGGCCGAGCGCAGGTCCGTGAAGGACAGGCCCCTGGCCGAGAGCGCCTCGGGATCGACCATGATCCGCACGGCGTATTTCTGCGCGCCGAAGATCAGCGCCTGCGCCACGCCGGGAATCTGCGAGATCTGCTGCTGCAGCACCGTTTCGGCGTAGTCGTTGACCACCGACAGCGGCTGGGTGGCCGACGTCACCACCAGGAACAGGATCGGCTGGTCGGCCGGGTTGACCTTCCTGAAGCTCGGCGGATTGGGCAGGTCGGCCGGCAGCCGCCGCACGGCCGCGCTGATGGAGGACTGCACGTCCAGCGCCGCGCCGTCGATGTTCCGGTCCAGATCGAACTGCATCACGATGTTCGTCGAGCCCTGGGTCGACAGGGAGGTCATCGACGAGATGCCGGAGATGTTGGAGAACTGCCGCTCGAGCGGAGCCGCGACCGAGGCCGCCATGGTCTCCGGGCTGGCGCCGGGCAGGGCGGCGGTGACGCTGATCGTGGGGAAGTCGACGCGGGGCAGGGCGGCCACCGGCAGTTGCCGATAGGCGAAGAGCCCGAAAATGATGAAGGACAGCGTGATCAGCGTCGTCATCACCGGGCGGCGGATGCAGAGCTCGGGGAGCGACATGCTCAGGCTCCCTTGCCGGCGTTCGAGGGCGGCGCGTCGCTCGGGGCTGCGCCGCTCGTCGCCCCGGCGCCGGGAGCGCCCCTGGTCCTCGGCTCCACCCTGGAGCCGTCCGTGAGCAGCAGCTGGCCGTCGACGACGACCGTTTCCCCGCCCTCTAGGCCGCTCTCGATGACCGCGTAGCCGTCGACCAGCCGGGCCACCTTGACGGGGCGCACCTTCGCGACATTGTCTGTCACCACGAACACGAACACGCCCGTCTGGCTCGTCTGCACCGCCTCGCGCGGCGCCACCACGGCTTGCGGGTCGACCTTCAGGATCACCCGGACATTGCACAGGGCTCCTGGCCAGAGCAGCTCGTTCCCGTTCTCGAACACCGCCCTCATGGTGATCGTGCCGGTGGTCCCGTCCACGGTGTTGTCGAACACCGCGATGCGGCCCTCCGCGCCGACCTTGGATCCCTGGGGCGTCGCGATCACGCTCGCCTTGCCGTCGGTCATGGCCTCGCGCAGCTCCGGCATCAGCCTTTGCGGCATCGCGAAGGAGACATAGACGGGGCTGATCTGGTTGATGGTCGCCAGCGCCAGCGAGCCGTCTCCGGTCTTGGCGATGTTGCCGGCCTTCAGGGCCGCGACCCCGATGCGCCCGTCGAGCGGCGCCCGGATCGTATAGAAGCTGAGCTGGACCTTGAGGTTCTCGATCGCGGCTTCGTCGGCCTGGATCTGCGCGGTGATCGACTGCACCGCGGTGCGGCTGTCGTCGAGCTTCTGCCGCGAGGCGTATTCGTTGGCCGCCAGCTGCTCGTTGCGCCGCACGTCCCGCTGGGCCTGCTCGAGCTGGGCGCGGGACCGCGCGATATTCGCTTCCGCCTGGCGGATCAGCGCCTCGACCTGCCGGGAGTCGAGCTGAAACAGCAGGTCTCCCTTCTTGACGCGCGAGCCGTCCTCGAAGGGCACGGCCAGGATCTGGCTTTCGACGCGGCTGCGGACGGTGACGCTGGCCATCGGCTGGACGTTGCCGATCGTGTCGAAGCGCACCGGCATGGGCCGACGCTCCGCCTTGCCCACCGTCACGGGGGCGGCGCGAAGCGGCGCGGCGCCGCTGGCTCCGGCCTTCGGGGCAGGGGGGGCGGACTGGGGCGAAGCCGGCGCCGAGCCGGCCAGAGCGAGGCCGAGCGACAGGACGGCCAGGGGATAACGCGACGACATCGAGACACTCCGGGCCATCGCAGCGGCCCACATGTAAGATGCAGGGCGCCCATGCGCAGCGTGGCGGGGACGTTGCGACTATATACCGGCGCCGCCGCTTGAAAAGCGGGGAAACCCTCGCCGCGCGCCCGAAAAGCTCCATGACGCCAAGCGCTTCGCCCCTGAGCCGCGCCTGCGCCGCGCGGCGGCGCAGGCCGAAGGGGAGGGCAGGCGGCGCAGGATCGGGGGAGTCCAGCCCCGCCGAACTCCCGTCGCCGCCGAAAACCGCGCTCGCGAAGGGTTTTTTGAGCCGCAGCAAGGCCTGGCGCTGTGGATAACCGAGCGGCGATGCTGCATCGCACCATCCCCGGACGTTTTTTCGAAAAACGGCGCTTGACGTTTGGGTGGGGGGTCGGCATATAGGCCTCACATCGGCGGCGGGACTTGCTCCTGCCGGCGGCCTCCGGCGGGTTCGGGCTTT
>NZ_JBTAMK010000023.1:0-30614 GCF_054796215.1 Alsobacter sp. SYSU BS001988
CGTTTGTTGGCAAGATGCGAAGGAGCGGGGCCAGCCGGTATGCTGTTGGCAATGTACGCCGCTCGATCAGCGGCAATTCGGTCTTGGCTCAATTGCTCCCACTCAGGACCAGCGCTATAGAATCGGCAGTGGTGGGCGACATCTTCAGCTAGGCCCGCTGCCAAGCCCCGGCCGCCATGGTGGTGCCGGGGCTTTCTGTTGGGGCGTTGATGGAATACCGCACTTGAACACAGGCTGAAGCTCAAAATCGTTCCCTGGGCAAGTATGTCGGGGCTGTCGGCGTGGCGACGACAGCCTTCTGCGGAATGACCATCGAGCGTGCCCGCCTGTGCGGCCCATAGTGCCCAGATTTGGTCACTCCGGCAAACCTGCCGCACGTAAGCTGTCAAGATAGAGGTCAATCATCCAACGATGGCGGAAGCGAGATGTTTTCGCCGTACGGGAAATCGATGATGAGGGTTGAAATGCCATCAGTTCTGCGATTGTCCGTTCGGCACTGGTCATGTCACCAGTCTGAACGTATCCCGCAGCCATGAAGCGACGGGCGGACGCATTGCCGGGAGCTTCGACCAGGACACGTCGGGCGCTCTGGATGCATTCCTCAAACCGCCGTGAAAAGAACTGGGCTGCCGCTAAGCACGTGACGTGATCGCCACGTCGGGGGTCAAAAGGGCTGATCCCTCTTGCTTTGCTGTAACACTCAATGGATTTTTCTGTTTCCGCATTATAGACCAAAGCCCAAGCGCACGAAGACAAGACGGGTGCAGAGTTAGGCGCGCACTTGAGAGCACGATTCGTATATTCTATTGCCTGCTCTACTCGCCCTTCCATCACAGCCAATGCCCACGCGGCAATCGCGAGCACCGGTCCGTTGTCAGGGTCGAGATGAACGCCCCGAATTGCTGCTTCACAGGACAATCGTCGCCCTTCATCTACGTCATCAACCCAGCCGAAGAGCGCCGCCCGACCAACACAATCCGCCAAGCTGGCCCATGCTTCAGCATATGAGGGATCTCGCTTTAGCGCTCTTTCGAAGAATTGCCGGGCTGCCTGATGGCCCTCCCGCGTATATGCGTACTGTTCTGACAATCCTCGTAGATAGAAGTCGTAGGCATCGAGATCTTCGGTCGGTTTCCCTCGCGCCCTATCGATTTCAGCGTTGCGAAGCGAGGGTTCGATTGCGGCCACGATGTCTTCGGTCAGGCGGTCCTGAAGGTCGAACACGTCCTTCATATCGCCGTCGAACTTGTCGGCCCAGACGTGGCCACCGCTCTTTGTGTCCACAAGCTGACCGGTAATTCTAAGTCGATTTCCCGCTTTGCGGACCGAGCCTTCCAATACATACCGGACGCCAAGCTCCCGCCCGACATGTCGGACATCGACTGCGTGACCTTTGTATACGAACGACGAATTTCTGGCGATGACGAGGAATTGCCTGATCTGACTTAAGGCAGTGATGATGTCCTCGACCATACCATCCGCGAAGTATTCTTGTTCTGGGTCGCCGCTCATGTTGGTAAAAGGGAGAACGGCGATGGACAGCTTCTCCTTTGTGGTCGGCCCATCCATCGCGTGCAATCACGTCGCCAAGATGAAGACCAAGCCGGAACTGGAGCCGACGCTCTGTTGGCAGCATAGCGTTAGAGTCTGACAGACGTGCCTGAGCCTCAATGGCCGCCTCTGCGGCGGCAACCACGCTGGCGAATTCCGCCAACATGCTGTCACCTGTGCTGTTCACGACGCGGCCGCCATGCTCCTTGATTGCTGCGTCCAAAATGGCGCGATGTGCTGTGAGAAGCTCCAGTGTGCCAGAATCGTCTTGGCCCATGAGCCGCGAGTATCCAGCCACGTCAGCCATCAGGATGGCAGTGAGACGGCGCTCATTCCTCACGTTGGGAGGCATACCCGATGTTCACTAATCCAGTTGCGATTATAGCTTCTGCCCGTCGGCGGTGATCCGCAAGGGGAAAGCTCGAAATTGCAAGGGGCCGTCCCCAGTCTCCATCTAGGCCATCACGGGCAGGAGGCGGGATCTGGTGCAGGCGTACAAAGCTGAACCGGTCAAGAGCGGTTGCGGGGGGTCGGTTGCTGCCGTCCTCGTGGTCCACGCCAGAGACTGCTGAGTACAAAGGCCCAGAGCGCAGCCCACAATAGCGGATCGGCCCACTGAGTGCCGAGTTATACATCCGCTGAGTGATAGCGTAGTCCTCCATTAGCGTGATCTTTACCGAGGCTTTGAGGTCGCTGAATGAGGTGTCGGTGGTCACCTTCGACGTGCGAAGGCAAATGCGCGCCCGGCACTACGGGGGCGTGCTGTTGACCGCCTCCACGATCTCGCTGGTCCAGCGCACGAGGCGGTCCTCTCTGGGTACCATCGCGGTGGTGAGCCGCCCGACCCCCCCTCTTTCAGGGCGAGCACGTCATTCGCCAGCCGATGAAACGGCCGGTGTTTGGCCATGACGGAGAACCACACGGGGCTTGCCGCCGCTCCGAGGTCACCCCGACTACCTCACTCGCCAGCGCGCGAGCTTGGACATGGTGCACCTGGAGCAGCCAGTCGCGGGTCAGATAGCGTTCTCAATCAGCGCCGCCAGCGCACGAAAACGCAATCGAACCTCAACCGATGACAATGTAGCGCAGTCGTTGAAGATGGAGGACGGCTCTGAGCCTCGCACGAGCCTTCCTCGATGTAGGGGTGTGCGTGTATCATGCACAACGGTTCTCATGGAGCTTGACGCGCATGGTGGGCTATTTCGGCACAGACGTGCAGATCCGCTATCAACGAACCGTGCATGAGAGCCGCGATTGGATCGCGTCCACACCGGGGTTGGTCAATGGAGTGCGCCTGCTGAGTACCGATGATCCAGAGCGGCTCGGATTTGAGGAGATCAAGCGCATTCTCGATGAGTTTGGCATGCTCGGGTTTCGTTGTCTTGATCCCCGACAAGCTAAAGAGTGGTTCCCCAGGCTGGAAAGGCTAGGATACCGGATCGACCAGTGGGACATGTACTGGGCCGATGCGAGCAATATCAGAGCCAAGGTGGCGACCCTTTTGTCGGCACCTCTTCCCACCGGACTTCATGTCCGACCATCGCCCAACGATCCAGCCTCGCCGGAAACACGAGCGCTTCAGCAGTTTCTAGTCGAGCAGGGTATCGCGCCCTTCTCCGGACCTTACCTCCTCGATGGCCCCCGTCAGAGCACCATAGCGATTGCAGACCAGATCGGGCAAATTGTTGCGGCAGGGACCACGTATTTCCCTCACAATCGATTCAGCAAGCTGTGCGACGCCGCCTTCCTTGGACTAATCGCGGTTGCGCCGATAATGCGAGGATCGGGCCTGGGCAAAGCTGTCGCCGCGCGCCTGGTTCAGCGCGCCGCCGAGATGTCAGCGACAGTTGTCTATGGGCAGGTTTCCCGATCCAACGAGGCTTCGCGACGTATGTTGGCGGCTTGTGGATTGGAGTGGAAGCCGGATTGGATTTGCGGGCTGGCTACACCTGCGGACGAATGCCGATTTACGATATAATGACGGTCTGCTCCCTGGTTGGGCGTGCCGGTCACCATTTGGTGGCGCTCGGCTCCAGTGCTATTCACCGACCATTCAGCTCTCGCCCGCTAATCCGAGAACAGCATCGAAATGAAGGGGCGGTTGCAGCGGAAGCAACGGTCGCGGCGGTCCAACATGCGGCTGAAAGGGCGTAAATCGTGCGTATTGGTGGGGCGTGGTGGCGAGCTATGAACGCTGGTGAAATGATGCTTCCCCCGCCTTAGTGGAGCAATCAAGCTGTTCATGGTCAAGTGGAAGGAAAAAGCCCCAGGGGACACCAGCCGCCTACGACGAAGCACAAGCGTAAACTCGCGCCCAATAGGGGCGACCAGCTACTGCGGCCATGCTTGGGATCTCCCGGCTCACTGAAATCCCCGAAGAACTAGTCATCTAAACACGGGCGGACTTTCTTGGTCCATCCCGGCCGTCGGCACAATCCCGACGAAAACCCCGTCGAGCGTGAAGCGCCCTGTGCGATCTGGCGTGAAGGCGATTTCGAACCCGAGCGCCAACCCGACTAACGGCAATGCGCCGTCGATCAGAATTGAACGCAGTTCCGTCACGACCTGGCTGACCAGCGCTGATGGCCGATCCGGTTCAAGTTCAACATCAATACCCGATTGGCCCCACCGGAAAGGCCCGTCGTGGTCCGCGAGGAAGCTGGCTGCGCAGTGCGAAGGGTCTAAATTAGTCGCGCCGGACCAATTCGGCGGTCGCAGACGCACGGTCGGCTTCTTGCGATTGATGTACGCGTGTGACGGCCAGTGCATCGGCGATGACTGTTCCGGGATGAACAGCGCCAACGAGAGTGAGCGGACCATGCCCTCGGCTTTTTGAACATCCCCGACAATGAGGGCGTCCAATTTCTTGAGGGCCTCGGGGATGCTCCGGCACCCCAAATTTTCGGCCAGTTCGCGCCTCGAAATACCAAGCTCACTCAACTGTTGAAAGATCAAACCGCCGATATCGCTTGGCGTGAAGGAGCCGTCCATGGCAGCACCTCCTGAGCTTGCCGCCATAACGCGCGAAACGACCGGGCAGATTATTTCTGGTCGCGTTCAACCGGAAAATGGTCAACCCGCCTCCTCCACCGTACGGAACCGGCGTTCTCGGTTTTTGACGACCTCGCCGCCGAGCCCAACCCGCGCGCTGCGGCTGGACGAACAATATACGTAACTCAACTTATCCACTCCCCCTGGCTTTCGTGAAACGCTTACCACTACGAGGCTGGGGAGACGGCCGGTGCAGAAGCATTTGACTATTCTGTTGGTCGAGGATGAGCCGTTCGTAGCGCTGTCCATCGCTGAGTTGCTCCGTGAGCAGGGCCATGGCGTCATCCGCGCCAATGATGCGGCTGCCGGTCTGGCCCTGTTCGCCGCACATCCAGAGATCGGACTGCTCATCACGGATATCGGCTTGCCCGACCTGAGGGGTGACGCCCTTGCAGAGCAGTGCCGTTCCATTCGCAGTATCCCAGTTGTCTTCGTCAGCGGCTATGACACGGAAGAAGTCCAGCAATCAGGCCAGACGACTTACGTCGAAAAGCCTTTCCGCTCTGAAGAGATCCTGGCGGCTGTCCTGGAGGTCCGTCCGCTGAAACCAGGACAGAGCATGTGTGGCCGCTTGGGCGCGATCCGGCGTCTCCTGAGAGAAACACTGGCCAGAGAACTGGCGGCTAACTGAACGCCCGACGAGATCGAGTTGACTCAATCAGGTCAGCGGGGGGTGTCGGCAACCGGTGGCTTGATGGTATTCTGCTTGCACTTGGTGAGTTGGAAAGAGCTTGTTGAGAATAGCGTCGATGTTGAGGCCCGCTCCCGTGTAGTTTCTCGGCGTCAAAAGCCGTTGGGCAACTGACGTAACCGCTGGGGCTCGCGTGCGGTTGCGCCAAGTACGCAGTCGTCACTTGCAGAACCGTGATTATGAATGACCTTGCTTCCGCCTGGAATCCTACCTCGTCAGGCGTTCACCGAACTCGGCCTCTAGCGCCTGCCCATTGTGGGCATCGAAAGCTCAAATATGGAGCCGCCCCGCTCGCCTGCGCTGAACGACGAGGAGCCGTTTAACTGCTGCACAAAGGTGGCGATGAGCCTAGTGCCCATTTGCGTTCCGCTAGTCGCGTTACCTCCTGCCGGGCCGATCCCGTCGTCCGAAATGCGCAAAGTTACACGCCCATCACCATCCTGGATCGCTACCTTGATGGTGCCCGACCGCTCATCCGGGAAGGCGTGTTTGCAGGCATTCGAAACGACCTCCCCGACCAGGAGGGAAAGCGGGGTGCCTTCATCCAAACCGACCTGAAAAGATGGGCCTTTCACCTCAGCCGTCACGCGGTCCGAAAGCCCGAAGGCGTCAATAACGCCGCGCACAAGCTCGCGAACGTACTGGGTGATGTCGATGGTTTCCACGTGCTCCCCGGCGTAGAATTTCTCGTGAAGCAGACCCATGGAGTAAATCCGCTTCAAGCTCTCCTCGAAGGCTCCTCGCAACTCCGGCGCAACGGATCGACTCTGAAGTGCAAGAAGGCTCGCAATGATCTGTAAGTTGTTTTTGACGCGGTGATGAACCTCTTTGAACAACGCTTCCTTTTTCCCTAGCTCCTGATTTGCAGCGCGCCGAAGCTCCAGTTCATCCATAACGATGGCGGCGAGGTCAGAAAGTTGATCGATGTCGGTCTGGCTCATAGGCCGTGGGGCGTGGTCAATGACACACAGCGTGCCTAGATTGAACCCATCGCGCGTCCGCAATGGCACCCCCGCATAGAACCGCAGCCCAAACTCGCCAGCGACAAGGGGATTGGTCAGAGAACGAGGATCGACGCTCGCATCCGATAGAACCCACGGCTTGCTGTCGAGGATAGCGGACGCGCACAGGCCAGGGCTGCGCGGGATTTCGGCCACGTCCAGCCCGTGGTGCGACTTGAACCAGATGCGGTCAGTGTCAACGATGCTGACGATAGAGATAGGCACGTCAAAAAGCCGTGCCGCGATCCTCGTAATCCGATCAAACGCGCCGTCAGGCGGCGTGTCGAGGATGTCGTAACGCCTGCCAGCAGCGAGGCGCTCGGCCTCGTTTAGGGGGATGTGCAACGTCATTGCCTATCGTAGCCTGTTTGACGGAGAAGGGCTATGCTCGACTCCCGTGCGGCGCTGATCCAGCAGCTTGAGCTTGAATACGAGTGAAGAACTCCAGGGCGATTTCGCGCCGGTTTGGCTCTGAATGGAGGGGACCTTCATCAATGGTAACAGGCTCGCTCCTCGTCCAAGCGCGCCCTGATCAGCAGAAAACCATTGCCGGGCTCGACAGTATCAATGGGTTTCTGGTCCCACGCGCCAATATCAACCGAGTGGAATTTCCATCAAATCCCGTCCGACGATCACATTGCCCGAGAAGTGCTTGCGCACACCCGCTGTCCAATCGGCCTCAGTGATCGCCGGGTCGTCGGCAGGCACGAAATGATTGAGCACCAAGTTTTTGACGTTTGCCTGCGCAGCAATGAGGCCCACATCGTCAACGAGTGTGTGGCTCGCCTTCAGGTGCTCGAAAAGTTTCGCGGCGTTTGGATTGCGATGGACGAGAGCCTCCATGGCCGGGCCGTACATCACCTCATGAACGAGGTAATCCGCGTTCCGAGCGAAATCTGCGAGAGGCGGAAAGTAGGCGGTGTCGCCGGAGAACACGACGATTTTGCCGTCGAACTCAAATTTCAAGGCAAAGCTTTCCGTGATGGGCGGGTGCACGTTGCGCAAAGCCGCAACCTTGACGCCTCCGATCAGGGCGACTGCGCCTTCGCCGTGCTCGTGCGCAGTCACGAGCTTGCGAAGATCCGGGCGGCCTTCGTCTGCCACGCGCGTCTCGATGTCGAAGCGCATCGACTCCCAGTAGCCCGAAAGCACGGCCTTGATGCCGTGCGGGCCATAGGCATCCGCTGCGGCTTTGAGTCCGTTCGCCCACGCATTGTAGAACACAGACCCCAACTCGATGACATGGTCCGAGTGCAAATGTGTGATGAACACATGGCGCACCGTCGGTAGCGGGATCTTTGCCGCCACGAGCCGCGCGACTGTGCCGTAGCCTGTGTCAATGACGAACGGCAGACCAGCGACGACCAGAAGACTCGCGCTCGGGAATTGACTTAAGCCCCGCAGCGACGGACCGCCCTTAGTCCCGAGGAGAACGAGCCTGTCGCGTCCAAGGTCCTGTGCGACGACGGGCCTGCATGCAGCGGACCAGAGACCGAGCGATCCTGCTCCGGCAAGAACCTCGCGACGGGTGTGCACGTTAAACTCCGTTCTCGACAAGCGATCTTGAGTTGGGTGTTGATCATCGACCTTTTAAAGCGCACTGCCAAGCTGCGGTACGTCCCTGTGGGGGAGACCTCTGATCCAGGCGCATCGAGCAGCGCCGCCTTCTTGGTGACAGCGGCAAGGTCGTTTGCCTCGCGGACGACAGGACGGAGCACGGTCCGACTCTTGCGCTGGACCCATCGGCTGCCCGCCTTCGGCCGTTAGGGAGAGCCTCATGGGCGCGCCTTAGTAGCCGTCAGTGTCTGCACCCTTGTTCTGTCTGGTCCAGCTTTCGCCCAGGACGCCGGGCATGTCGCAAAGTCCGACAGAATGAAGTGGAGCGCGGCGCCACCTTTCCTCCCGAAAGGGGCGCAGTTGGTTGTCCTGTCCGGCGATCCCACCAAGGAGGGCATCTTCACGGTTCGGCTGAAGTTCCCTGCGAACTACAAGGTCCCGCCGCACACGCATCCGACTGACGAACTCATCAAAGTGCTCGATGGGGATTTCGCGGCTGGTATGGGCGAGAAGCTGGACGCGAAAGCCGCCGCCACGGTCGCAGAGGGTGGATTTCTCTAAATGCCCGCCAAGATGGCGCATTTCGCTATGTCACAGTCCGGCGCGATCATCCAGATCAACGGCACGGGTCCGCTCATGATCGACTACATCGACCCGAAGGATGACCCATCGAGGTAGTGCTGCATCCTCTGGCCGAGAAAGTCTCCCGTCTGAATGTGCCTCTGGTTCGCATACCCTCTCCATTGTTACCCAACTGTTTGGGAAGTACTTCTCGGCTTGAAGCTCGCCCCTCGCCCAAGTGCGGCATGTTGTTGGCTAAAAAGAAGCCCGCTCCGGGTCATGGGAGCGGGCGGAGGGGGGGTGCCGGGCGGCCGGAGGGACGTTGCGCCCGACACGTCACGCGAACAAGCTTTCGAGCGGTTTGGTTCCCCGAGTGAGGTTTGTTCACGGTGCGTAGGAAGATCTCGATTTAGTGATATTCCCATCCTTTTCTCCAAGACGCGCGGGCCGCCGATTTATGACTCCCCAGCGAAGGCGAAGCCTGGATGGGCGACCTATGAGATTGGCGTCTGGCGTGCGTCAGCGTGATGGCTCATTTTCCGATTCAATCGCCGATTTACTCCAGCCCGGTCGAACCTCGTCACGGCCATCGATCATGTCGCCCCGGCTTACCGGCCGGGCGAACCACCAAAGAAGCTGACGGGCGCTCATCTCAGGCCGATTTACATTTGTGCGCTCGCACGCCTCAACGACAGCTTCGATTGACGCGATGCATGTCTTCGCTGGACACAAGGCTCGGCAAGGACTGCGGGAGAACCAGTCCTAACAGAATGTCGTGGATCATCTCATAACTCCCGAACTGTCATTCGACGCAGACTCGCCCCAGTATCCAACTGGAGGTCGGGCTCAGTTTTCGCCGAAGCGTGCGAGACCGACGACAGCGCGCGTCGTAAGTTCAACACCGTCCTCTAAACCGGCGCGGGAGGACCGAGCAGCAGCGCCGGGCTCTCGTCAACAACGAGCTCAGATCTCAACGTCCCGCATTGATCAGGCCCCGATCTCATCAGCACCTCGCCCCCTTCGGGGGGCTTAGCGCCCTGTCACGATTGAGCCTCGAAGCCGCATTCGCACCAGCGAGATGGTTAGGCTTGATGGTCACCATCCAGCAGGAACTCAAGCCCGTTTCTGCGCCCGATCTCCAGAATGTGAGGGATGTCGGGCGGCCCTGATGGCGGGGGTATTACGCGCGTTCCAGGGGGCATTGGCTCTCCTGCTTCGCTGAAAAACGCATCATGAGCGCGCCCCGGCGAGTTAATGATGAGCAAGCGCCCAGGCTCGCGTCCGATGTTCTTGAACGCGTGAACAGCCCCGTTCGGCACTTTGATGAAAGCGCCTCTGTTCGCTGTTTGCGCCGCTCCCGAAATAACAAACTCGAATGCGCCTTCAAGCACGTAGAACGCCTCATCGTCAGACGAGTGCCGGTTTGGAGGCGCTCCCGCTCCAGGCGCGACGAGGGACTCGACCAGGCAATATGCTCCGCCCGTGTCTGGACTGCGCACTAGGAAGTGCAGGAGGTTTCCAAGTAGGTGGTAAGTATCGGTCGTGGAGGTCATGCGCTTGTCCCTCTTAACGCCGTCTTGCTGGGCTGCGCCCTTCGTCCAGGTTAATCCAAAGGGCAGTTTAGTCCGGGCAATATGTCCACGCGAGTTTAGGCTGCATTCCCGCAGTCCGCACTACGCTGGCCTGAGTCGCCCAAAGCCGGTCCAGCAGCGACGGCTCTTCCAGTGCCGGGATGCAGATCGTTTCGCGCCGGTTGAGCCCCGACGAGGTGAGCAGGAGTCGTCATGGGCGGCATTTTGGTCATATCCGTCCCCTCGATTTCAAAGACCTTCGTTGAGACCCGGCCGGGGAGAACGACGGTCACCTGCACACCTGATCCGGCGAGTTCGCCTGCCAGGGCCAGGGAGAACGCGAGGCACCTTTGTTGCTCCGCCTGGTCCGGCACCACCTCACGGGCTCTGGGCAGAGAAGATCATTTGCACAGGCGAGATCGTACCCGCTCGAATTGCCGAAATCATGTTGGCCATCTTTTCGAGCACAGTTGGCCCCATTAGATTGTGGAGGCCGAGAGTCTGCGGCGCTGATCCAGCAGCTTGAGCTTGAATACGGGAGAAGAACTCCAGTGCGATCTGGCGGCGGTTGGACTCTGAATCGAGGGTAAACCCAGCCTTTTCGGCCGCCTCGCGATATGCCTCCGGTGACGCCAATGCTGACACATCAGGGGTCTCCGCCCATGGTACCGGGAAAGAGAGTTCGCCATCACCAGTTCGCATTACGTCATAGACTGCGAACTTGCCACTATCCCGGAGGACTCGGCGGGCTTCAAGGAACAAGGCTGCCTTGTCCGGCACGTTCATGCCGACGTGGAGAAGTAGGGCGAGGTCGAAGGAGGCATCCTCAAGCGGGAGCGCAAGGGCGCTTCCAATCTCGAAGCGGACTCGATCTCCCATGCCGCACATGCGGCTCAGGGCACGGGCGGTTTCGACAAAATGCGGGGTCAGGTCCACGCCTGTGACCCGACAACCATAAAGAGTGGAGATCATTCGTGCCGGACCGCCTATGCCCGACCCAATATCGAGCACGTCCATCTCGGGCCGAATGTCAGCCTTCTCAAGCAGCGCCGCCGTAGCCTCTGCACCGCCGATATGGAATTCATCTACAGGTTTCAGTGTCTCGGGTGAGATTTTATCAGGATCATACCCCATCGCGACGAGCCCGCTCCGAATTCGGGCGAGTACGTCATAGGACGCATAATGTTGCGCTACACCGGCTTCGATCTCACTCATGGCTGTTCTTCTCCCCACTTTCGCAATTCGGCTACGCTACAAGCTGAAAATCGGCCGATCACGACCCGCGTCCAAACGCCGTCTATCCAGCGTCGCGCGCTAGTACAGTACGGAGGGAATGTAGGCTCCTTTCGGCTGCTGGTACTCGCCGGAGGCCATCAGGGTCATCGGCTTGATGGTGCGCATGCCCTGCCGCAGGCACCAGCACAGCATTTGTGAGTTCCGGATAGGGAGGAGAAAAGAGGGCGGCCCCCCTGCAAGTCGGGTTGCTCCGAGAATGAGCGCCTGCATGTCCACTTCCCTTTGGGCAACGCCGTGGTTCCCGAGCCAGATCGTCGGCACGGCCATGTAGGCTCGAACCTTCCCATCCCGAAGTGCGACGACCGGTGAGCCAGTGGCGAGTGTCTCGCGGAGTTCGTTCGTTCGTGTGTAGCCATGTGTGGTCTGGTGAAGAGCCTCGCATGCCTCTAAGTCGGACTCCGCCATTAAGCGAACATCCCAAGCCGCCCATGGTGCGCTGGCTGGTACTCCCGTGACGATCACGCAAAGCTCTTTGGCTTCGAAACCGAGCGACGCATAGAGCGCCAGGGAAGACATATTGAACGTATCCTGCATGAGGCGTACGCCCCGTGCTCCTTCGGCCCGTTCCAAGGCGGCTTTCATCAAGCGCCTCCCCAGTCCCTGCCTTTGGACGGTTGGATCGATGGCGACAGGCCCGACCGCTCGCATCGGGTCGCGTTCACTTAGGAACGCGAAGCCGACGACTTGATCATCTTGGTCGGACGCAGCGACCAGCCCGAACACGGCAGGGTGGTGAATGAAAGCGGTGACGCGAAATGTGGCGGCCGCGACGGAACGAAATGGGGAAGGGAAGCCATGACGTTCGCTGACCACCCTGAAAGCCGCAAAGCAGATGCGGCCACAAGTTTCCGCGTCGTCGGCTTGGGCTGCACGGATAACGACGTTCATCGCTTCGTTCCTCATCACTGAGCGGTGCCGGTCGTGCCCTCACATCAGCCCCGAATTCCTAGGCAAATATTTCAAGAACAGGCTTCGCAGGCGCTACGCGCTGCACGCTTTCCGCCGCATTCTCCAATATGACCCGCGCCGGATGATGGAATGAGCATTGCAGGCGTAAGCTCATAGGCCAGCCTCCGCTCTTGGCCAGCGATGTCAAGGTCCGGATCGCCTGGGTTGCGTTGGACAGGAGGTTCAGTTCGCCGCAAACTGAAACGGGAGATAACAGTCGTTTTTGACGGGTTTGGCGCGGGAATTCCGGCAAGCCGACCCATCCTCCAGCGGCCCGAGCCATTCATCCCATTCGATCTACAAACGTCAAAAGACATGTACCGCGTGCGGCGCGAACAGCCCGATGGCGGCGAACGCCAGTCCGGCCACCCCGAGCGCGCCGGAAAGCCAGAGGAGTGCGCCTATTCCAGTGATCACCATGGCGGAGGCGATCACGATGGCGATCTGGAAGGCGGCCGAGGCGACCTCGTAATGGTGATACCGGGCCTGGGACGTGTCCCGCTTGTGTTCGGCAGCCTTCGCACGGGTTGAGAGTTCACGACGGCCCTCCTGCGTGGACGGCTCGGTCTCCCAGCGGTCGATGGTCGCCTTCCAACTCTCCAGTTGAGCTTTCGCCTTTGCGGCCTCTTCGCTCTCAGGGGCGGTTTTCTGAAGTGCGACTAATTCGCTGGCGAGGCGCACGCCCGTCTGACGGATCGTCTTGGCCTGGAAGAAGGCCCACAGGTTGGAAGCCTCGACATTGGCGGCCAGGGCCTCGGTCTGAGCGCTCTTGGCCGCCGTTTCCGCTAAGGCCAGGAACAGGGCCAACACCGCAATGAGCAGCGCCACGCGCTTGTTGCCGTGAGCGCTTTCAACGCCAGCATGTTCAGACATCGGATCTCCTTGAACGTGGTGCGGGGGGAAGACTCAGTGGGCGGACGAGATGTTGCTTCAGTATGGCCCGTCTCAGCGCGCGGGAAGGGGAAAACCGCCATGGCAGCCCCAAGTAGCTGAACAAGCGTTCATCTACATAACGAAAAGATCAGGAATTTCGGAGCGTGGTTGGTGCTTCATTCAGCGCAGGCGTAGCGTTCAAAATGAGATCAGCCTTTGACATCACCCGCCAATATGGCTGCCCGCTGGCGGTGTTCGCCGTGACGCGGCGATTATGGCGACGGATGGCGCGGCTACGACAACGGACAGCATCGAGGCTGGCGTCGTGACTGGCGTAGTGACGATGATGATGACGTGGTCGTGCAGCGCCGTTTTGGGCCGCGATACAGCGAGCCGTGCCGCATCATCATCGTGCGCGAGCGCAATGAGTGGGGCGAAGTGATCACCCGTCGGATCAGGCGATGTGGATGATGCGAGGGGAGAACAGCAGTAGGCGTTCCGTCGAGCGCCCTGCGATTGAGGAGCCCTCGGAGTAGCGCTGATCAGATCTGCCGCTATGCCGCGCTCCCCACTGGTACGCCGAGGAGCATCACAGCCTGCTCACTCATCGCTCGAGAGTTTTCGCGCGAATCGATACCCGAGCGTAAGGCCGCCCAAGGTCCAGAGCGAGTTCCACAGAAAGCACCAGGACGAACGACCGCGACGGCCGCCCAGAAAGTAAGAGGGGCAATTGGTAGGATGGTCTCGCTCAGGGCCGTCCATTCAGGCCGGGTCACGCCAAACCTCGCTGCCGCAGAATACCGTCGAGCACGCGGCTGAGTTCAACAAATTCGGCGTGCGCCTTCGCTGCTTCTGTCCTGGGGCGGCGGTCTGGATGCGTTGACGACAGCCACCATCTCCGTGCAGCCAGAACGAGGCCGTCCGGGGCCGACCCGCTGAGGCCCACTCGTTCGTACTGCGCGTCGGACCGCTGCCGGATTGGAGGTTGTTTCTCAAGTGCGCGGATTTTGGCGTTCGAGCGGTCCAGGGCTGCCTGGAGTTCATCGACCTTGGCCGCCGCAGCCTGGGCTTCAAGCATTAGTTGGTGAAGATCCCCCCTGGCGAGTTCACGGGCGCAGGCCGCAAGAGTTTCCGGGTGAAATTGCTCTTGAAGCCGAAGGCACGCCTGGGCGACCGTCGCGCCGCCAGTGCGGGCCGACAGATAGGCGACCACCACTTCGCCACTGGACGGAGCCGGGTCGCTGAACAGCATGCGGACGATGCGCCGCATCAATCTGCCATCAGGATCAATCCGGGCAGCAGATTTCCTCGCCCGAGGACCCTTCCTACGGCGTCACGAGTCAGTCCCTCGCGCGGATCAAACGAGCCCAGAATCCGGCCACGCCTGTCGCGAGCAACTGTCTTTCCCGTCAGCCGCTGGGGTTCTAGCCGACCGATAACGACGCCGCGCTGATCGCGGATCACGTTTGTCTCGGTCATTCTGCGCAGTCCCGCTCAAGCGCTTCCAGGATAGGATCAGGTACGGCCTGAACGAAGCGCGGCAGGTCGTATATCTGAAGCAGCGATGCCGCAGCCGCGATTTGGCGTGCGTCTCCCTCGGCATGCGCATAGAAGTTCACCCCGGCTGCCCGCAACGCGCCATGCATTTGTTCGACGAGATCATCAGGAACGCGGGCATTTTCCCGTCCAAAGACACCCGTCAGCAGCCAGCCGTGGCTGGTCGCGCGAAGTTCCGCGATGGCCTCCTGGTCGGGGCTTTCACCCACGTGCTCGATGTAGATGTAGCGCCCCAGCAGGCACTCCGGTACGCGATCCCTCAGGCAGTTCTTGAAGCGCCGGGCCGCATCCCTGAGCTTCTCGGCCGTATCGAGAGCGACCAGTTCGGGCTGAGCGAGGACAGGCCATTTTGACGGGAATTGGTCGCAGCGCTCAGCCCAGGAACGAAACCACGCATTGATGCGCCGGGCTGGTCCAAAAATTGAGAGGGACGCGTGCAGGGCCTCATCCGTTGCTGCCCGGCAATGCGCACGGAGGAAGGTGAGAGCCGAGTTCAGCCGTGGAGCGTCGTGGATGTGGATGGACGTGAGGACCCGAGGGTGCTGGAGCGCCGGATCGATCTCCTGCGCTACACGGATGGCCATCCCCGTCACAGGCCCAGAGATCTGAGCAAGGGTCTTCCGCCGACGCCGGTTCAGCGGGGTGTCTTCGATATAGATCCCAGTGAGGGACTGGTACGTTTTCGGTGCAAGCAGGGGACTACGGCCGAGCCGAGCGAGAGTGCCGACCAGTCCCTTCGGCAAATCTTCTCGCCCAAGCACGGCCTTCAGGATGCGTTTGGGCCGCAAAGTTACCAGTGCTCGGCCCGCACCCTTCGACGAGGCGTGATGCCCATCGCCGACCTCTGAAGCAGCCTGACACAGGCGTTTTTTTATGGAGCGTTCATCCCCGATTTCCAGGAAGGCCAGGGACAGAAAGAGTACTTGGCGGCGCAACACAGAGAAGTACATCGAGGGCGCGAGGATTTCGGCGTTAAGCCTCAAAACTCCTTCTAGTGGCCAGCCGTCGTATGGCGTGGGCTTAAGGCGCACAGGATCTTCGATCAACAGATGCCTCCAGGCTCACGTTCAGCCTGGAGGCGATCTCGAATGGCGCAACCACTTTCTGCGGCCGGGCGCGGTGTACCTCAGTCAGAGGCCCGCAAAACATCAAACGCGTAAAAATCCATAGAACCAAGACCGCTTGAGACACAGATCTCTGTTGTGAGCAGACCTAAGAGCGCGAATATCGTCACTATTTCAAAATCGGTGTCCTTAGTCCCGGCGCGAACTTTGGACGTTGTGCTTGGCGTGCGCGTAATGCGCCGCGCGATCCTGCGCAGCGCCATAGGTGCTCGGCCCAAGTTCCAACGGTCCATGAGCATGGACGCTTGCACGAGCATAGATGCGATCAGTATCCTCATTTGGTATGTTGCCCCCAAACAGTCGTTCATCCAATATGGCCAGGGGCTCTTGCCGCCCCATACCCCCGTCTGGGGTATGAGCGGCATTTCTTACGTTGATTAATGCCAACCTAATCCTGAGCCTTAGTGTCGATTGAGAGCTTGCAAGGGCACCTGCCAATGTCCTCGGACCCGAAAGTCTTAGCCGAGAGTCTCTATGCAGCCGTTGTCGCGCCGGAGAAGTGGCCCGAACTTCTCGGCCGGATTGCGCAGGCATCCGGCGGGCTGGGAGCCATCGTGGTGCCGCTCACCCAGGGGCTCGACCTGCTACCAGTCTGGTCTTCTTCGCTCGATGAGTCCGCTTTCAATTATGTTCGCGAGGGCTGGTGGGAACGCGACACAAGAGCCGAACGAGGACGGGCTCTGGGGCTGACCTCGGGGGTGCATCTGGATTGGGACATCGTCGGCCAGGACCGGATGAGCCGTGATCCGTTCTACCAGGAGTTTTTGCCGACCTACGGCTTCGGGTGCTCTCTTTCACAGGTGGCGACCGTTCCCGGAGGCTCGCCCATCGCGATCACTGTCCAGCGGCGTGCGGCAGACGGCGTGTTCGCAACAACCGAACGCGAGCGCCTTGAATTCCTCGGAAAGCACGCCGCGCGCGCCATGGCGGCGGCGCTCTCAGTCGGCAAGGCTGAACGCGCTCTCCATGCCGAACAAACCGCGAGAGCGCATCTCGCCCACGGCTATATCATCTTAGATGCGACGGGCGGGGTACTTCACGCAGATCGGCTCGGCGGCAGCCTGCTGGGGCCAGTGTTCGGGCTGCGGAACAATCGCCTATTCCTCAAGAACTCCCGCCATTCACGCATTTTCGACCAGATGGTCGGCTCGGCTGGTGCAGGCTGTTTGCCGCTATCCCCCATCGCTGTGGCTCGGCCCGGTAGTCATCGCCCGGACCTGATCCTTCAGGCCGTCCCGATCACTCTTGGTTCCGAGTGGGCCTGGGCGCGTCACGGTCGTGTTCTCGTGCTCATACACGACCTTGGGGCTGAAGCCTCGGCGAAGACGCAAGCGCAGCTTATGGCCCTGGGCCTCACTCCAGGGCAGGCCAAGATCGCCGAGTGCATCGGCAGCGGGAAAACGCCCCGTGAGGCGGCCGAGACGTTCGGGCTCGCTGAAGCCACGGTCCGAACCGTCCTGAAGGCCATTTTCGAGCGCCTGGGCATCCGCCGCCAAAGTGAGTTGGCCGCATTGACCACCAAGCTCCAGCAGGTGCTCTGAGAGAAAAATCTAAACGACGGCCGTTGCCTTACCCCGAATGGTCAGGACAGTCGTCCTGAGCAGACTCTTCGGCCGTGGACGTGGGATCTCACCAATCGCAAGAAGCGGCTGACCCAAGTAGGTCATCGTCTGCTCGCTGAAACCAGATGCGAAACTGGCATCCACTCCTGCCCGACTCCGACAGGCATCCAGGAGCCCGCTGCCGAAGGCATCTCCCAGAACCAGATAACTGCCCGACTGAAGCTGCACCCCGATCAGCCATTCACGCATAGCACGGCGCTCCGGTACCCAACTGGACCAGTTTCACGCCGCGCTCAAGGTGCTGCAAGGGTTTTCAGAATGGGTTCGGAAGCGGTTGTTTCGGAGTACCTGAACGGGCCGCCGCCGCTAAATATCTTTATGCGCCCGCCTTTTGACCTCGCTGCTCTCGCGGCCAAATTTCCTCACCTTCGGCCTGCACCCACGCGGGCCAAACTTCAGTACCGGCTCATCCTTCAGCCCCCCAGCGCTCCTGAGGAGACCCATCAACAATGGGATCAAGCTCGGGCATGGTGCGAGGCGCACATTCCGGCAGGAGACTGGAACTGGGGGACCGACAAGTGGACGGACGAGATCGTCTTCGAGTTTGCGGATCTGGACATAGCGTTTCTATTCAAGCTGTCCTTCGGGTGAACGGCCCTCCGCCTGCTCAAAAGATCATATGCGTTGGGGCTCACGCGCCACCAGGATCGATGAAAGCGCAATAGGTGAAAAATCGCGGGTCTGGATTTTCAGGCGTTGGTGGAGAAATTTGTCCAGGATAGACGGGCATTCGCCGAACGCCGCACCAGTGCGCTGGGTGATCGCTGCCGGGAACGGGCAGCCACACCACCATTTGACGCCCGACATGGACCCACGTCCGATGGCGGCGGCTGAGCATTTCAACGTCACCATCCTCCAGCAATCGGTACTCCGTCCATTCACAGTCGCCACTGACAGGATCGCTCGTACAGCAAAGGTTGCCCTCCCGGCTGCGCAGGTCGCGGTAGACATCATGCGCCAACAACATGGCCGTGGTGGCGAGAGCGGCAGCGTACATGGGTAAGCCCTCCTAAATGGCTGCACTTAGGTCTACCGGTCACGTTTCGCGGTTGAGCGCACATACGCTGATGTTGCCGCGAATGAACGTTTTCGAAGGTAGGAAATGAAGTGCAGGTCCAAGTCAGGCGCGGAACAGTCGGCGGACGCCTCTACGGCATGCGTCAATGCGCGGGCGTATTGGGCACGTGAGGCAACCTCCTCCGACGGAATCATGTCAGCCCAGAACTCGGCCCATTGCTGTTGTTCATTCGCTTCGGCAAGCCAGAAGCGCGCGGCCTGGACATCGCAGGCGAAAACGGGGGTCGCCGCCACGGAAATGATAGCGCTCAGGAGCACGGGTCGCATTCGCCACCTCATATGCAGGTTACGCCCACGGCCGATTGCCGCATAGGGCTCGGTGTGCCCCGGTCTGATCGAAATCAGACCTGCGAGGTTGCGAGTACCTCTCCCGTTGAACCTGCGGCACGCCTTTTAGGCTCGCCTTGAAGCCGAATGAAGACCATCCTGGTGGTCAGATTGTCGGCTATGGGCGATCTCGACATCAAATCGGAGCGGGAACGATGAAAGCATCATCTCTGAGCTTCCAGGCTGCGGTGCTGCTGGTCCTTGTCGGCATGGGCTGGGGCATCGCGATGGCCGCTTCAGGCGACCATTCCACCATGCCTGCCCATGCTCACCTTAACTTGCTGGGGTGGGTTTCGCTGTTCCTCTTCGGCATCTTCTACCACCTTCACCCGCACCTGGATCGGAGCCGAGCGGCCCTGATACAGGTCTGGACCTGGATTGTCGCCACACTGGCGCTGGCCATCGGCGTGGGCCTCGTTCACACGGGCCGAGCAGCGGGAGACCCCGTCGCGGCCTTGTCGTCGCTGGTTATTTTCGCGGACATGGCCTTCTTTGGCTGGCTTGTCTACCGATGTAACCGAGTTGGAGCGGTGCGCTCGGCGGTTCCGGCGGAGTAGCCGCTGCCAGCACCAGAACGGCCGCCGGGGGGGGGGGCTGGGCGAGGACCAGCACGGCAAGAATTCGTCACTCAGCCTCAATGGTCATGATGCAACGGCTGAAGGGCTCGGACCAGACGCCCTTCGACCAGTGGAAGACATCGGCCGTTTGCCGAAGGCCGACCCGGAAAAATGGATCGCCTTCGATAATTCTGCGTGCTGCCTCTTTGGTCTCGGCGTCAATAAGCCAGAGAGCGCCGTGCGGTGCGTCGTCGGGGTGATGCCGGAGTGCACCGCCAGCAACGACCCGGTTCCCCTGGGCGGCGACGTAATCAAGATGCTCCGCCACATGTTTTTGCCGGAGGTGAACACGGTCGGGATGGTCGTACAGCAAAACGGCGAACAACATGCCAGGAGCCTCCGTCTGATGATCGAAGGAACCTTCGCTTCATACCGCAGCCAACGCCAGTTCAATTACCTGCGGGTTCCCTGCCACCCTTGATTGCCCCTGGCCTTGACGACGCTCATAATGGTCGAACTAGGGTGAGCGCAGATTCCGCAGCGCTCACCCGCCCGGCCAGTTCCGGTCAAGAAGGGGATAAAGTCATGCCGACGTTCATTGTCCAGGGGCGCTATTCTATCAACGCCGTCAGTGGAATGATGTCGGAGCCTGAGGATCGCAGCCGGGCGGTCGGGAAACTTCTGGAAGCAGTCGGAGGCAAACTCCTGTCTTACTACGTCACGTTCGGCGAGTTCGATTGGCTCCTCGTCTGCGACGCTCCCAACGTGCAAGCGATTTCGGCAGCGACTATCGCGGCTGCATCCGGAGGAGGAGTCACAGATATCAAAACCACCGTGGCCATGTCTCCGACCGAAGCCATGGAAGCATTTCGGCAGGCCGGTGTAGTCGCAAGCTCGTTCAAATCCGCTGGTCGCGCCGAAGGGTGAGCCTCAGGCCGAAATCAAGGAGGTCCACGCAACGGCCGTGATGTGAGTAGCCTGAGCCTTCCGCTAGGCCCTCTAACCCATACGGTCAGTAGACAATGGAACGATCACATTCCATGACCAGCTTCACGAGCAAAGGTGGCGCGCCCTTTTCGTATGGGATGCTCTGGAGGTCTGCTTCGGTCAGTCCTCGCGCTGCACACGAGCCCCCCGAGAGATAGAGACGGCCGACGCCCTGAACGAACTTCTCGTAGTGCTGGCGCAGGCTGCCAGTCCCTAAGCCGTTTAGATTGTCCAGAACCGATGCGCGCACGAGTTGAACTGCGTCCCCGGCCAGGAACAGATGGACTTCATGGCCCGCCTCAGCCGCCGCAGCAGCGACGAAGAATGCCAGCGTGGCTCTCGTGGGGTTCTCAGGTCCGCAGGTGACGTGGACGAGAAGGCTGGGCATCGTGGGTCATCCAAAGGCAGGACGCGACGGCAACCCGAGGCGCTTGAGGGCCATGACGACGGGACACATTCCTGTGAAGGACGCCTGGATCAGGTGGACCCCCATTAGGCCCGTGAGCCACAACCAATCCGGGCTGTGGTAGACGGCCAGCAGGACGGACGCAAGGACGACAACCCCAACAACCAGCAAGATCATTCGTTCAATGGTCATGGCAGCCTCCCAGGAGATCGATCATAGTCTCGCTATCTGCCTGTCCCAGCAAGCCCCAAGTAGGGCAAAATGACTGAGCTAACCTCGTCGGCCAGGGCGCTGCGGCGAATCAAACACGACCGGACTTAGACCGCGCCCCTCGTTGTCGATGGCGTGTTGTTCAAACGTGCTGATCCCTGGTGGGATCAGCGTCTCATGCCGCGCGGCGCTAATGAATATGTGTTTCGAATTTTCCGGACCGATGGCAAACCAGTTCGGATCATCGAATGTACCTGCGTAGACGCCGTAAACGTCTGGAAATCGCTCGAAGGATAAGAACAGCTTTGTCCCGCAGGTTGGGCAGAAGTGAACCTTTACCCATTTGCCGCTGCCTTGCGATGTCGTCTTGAAAACAGCAGGTTCGCCTCCATTCACAGTCAGGTCTTGCAGGCGGAATATAGGTTCGACCATGTAGGCGGAGCCCGTCGCACGCTGACAAAACCGGCAATGACAGATTGTCACGCGTAGCGGGTGCGAAATTGTCCGGTAGCGGAGCCCTCCGCAGAGGCATCCTCCATTCTGAGCAGTCATGGCCCTAATCCTGTCAAGCTCTCGGGCGCACCCGCGATTGTGTGATACGTCGCCATGCTGCCTTAATGGCGTCGGCCGCAACCCCTATGTCCGCTTCGCTCGTCTGGTATCCAATGATCGACAGGCGCATGACCCAGAGTCCTTTCCATTTCGCGCCGCCCGCGAACAATACTCCCTCCTCCTGGATGGTTGATCGTGGCAAGCGTGAGTTCATCGCCAAGCTCGTCGGATTGATCGGGACCAAAGCGCACCACCACTTGGTTTAGGACAACGTCGTTCAGGACCTTGATCCCCTGTTCCGTCGCAAGCGCGTCGGCCATGACACGCGCCAGACGACAGTGGCGCTCCACCATGGCTGCGACTCCTGACCGGCCAAGGTGCTTGAGCATGGCCCAGGTTGCGAATCCGCGAGCCCTGCGGGAGAGTTCAGGAACGTAATTTGACGGGTCGCGATCTCCCTCGCCGACAGGTGGAAGATGACTGGCGGCTATCGTCATGGCGCGTCTATGCGCCTCGGCATCACGCACGATAGCGTAACCACAATCGTACGGCGTTTGGACCCATTTGTGACCATCAGTGGCCCAGGAGTCCGCGCAATCGATGCCTTCGTCCAAAAAGGATCGCTCTGGACAGGCGCGAGCCCACAGCCCAAACGCGCCATCGACATGCAACCAGCAGTTCGAGTGTTTGCTGGCTGCATCGACAATGGAGGGGTGTGGGTCGAAAGCGCCTGTGTTGATCTGCCCGGCTTGTGTGATCACGATGGTTGGGCCATTGCACCTCTCCAACGCCGAACACAGCGCCGCAGATTGCATCGCGCCCTGCGCATCGGTCGTGATTCGGTTCAGGTTCTGCTGTCCAAACCCCAAGTATAGGAGCGCGGCAAAGACAGTCGTTTGCGCATCGTCGCCGATCAGAACATGAATTGCAGGTGCGCCAAATAGTCCTTTGCGTTCGATGTCCCAGCCAGCGCGACGCAAGACCTCGGCCCGAGCCGCAGCGAGACAGACGAAGTTGGCGACCGTCGCGCCAGTGACAAAGCCCACAGATGCCGAGGATGGCATTCGCAGGATGTCGAGAAGCCAGCGTGCAGCAACGGCTTCAGCGGCTGCCGCCGCTGGCGAAACTGCATGATTGGCTGCGTTCTGGCCCCAAGCTGAAGTGAGCCAGTCAGCGGCAACCCCGACCGGGTGGGAGCCCCCGATTACCCAGCCAAAGAAGCGGCGGCCTATCATCGCGTGCAGCCCTGGAGTGGCCCGCTCGACCAAGCTCTCTATCACCCGAACTGGGCTCTCGCCGTATTGGCCCGTCGAACGCCGCGTGGGCCTCTGGATAGAGAACTGCTGGGTTCTGTGGCCGGTCACCGGCACCATTACGGAAGGCGATAGCTCGAAACGCCGCGAGTTCGAGCGCGTCAGAGTAGCTGCTGGTCGTCATGCTCGCGCTCCGCCAAACCGCCATAGCGGAAACGGGTGCAAAATAGCGTCTGGCTTACGCGTCCCAAGAGAACGTGACCAGCCAAGGTTGCCGCCATCTGCGTAGATCATCGCTGTCTAAGTCATTAGGTCCGCGTGGCTCATCCGCAGGTCACCCGCCAGTTCATCGCTCACTGCTTCCACATCTGCGGAACGGACTAGGCGACCTCAGAAGTGGTCGGGTCGATCACTTTTCTGATCGCGCTGATTTTATTCGCCGGGAAACCTGATTTCTCCGCGTGTTCCCGAATGCGGGCCTCGCTCGGTGCGATATAGACGCAGTAGATTTTATCGTCCGTGACGAAGCTCTCCTGCCACTGGATATCCGTTCCCATGCTGCGCAGAACATCGCACGATTGCTGCGCAGCGCCTTGCAGCTTTTCCTGCCCAAGCTGGCCTGCGCCCGGCATCTCACGTTCAATGATGAATTTAGGCATGGTCGCCTCCCGAAAATGACCTCAGCGTCCGCTCCGAATGGCGTGTTTGTCAATCATCCTTCGGGTCGGGACCGGACGTAAGGAGCATCGGTAAACGAATCTGGGGTAAAGAGGTTTGCTCTGATGGTTCGATGACGCCCCCATGCTCACCGCTCGTGCCCGATTGCCCATCATCCTAGCGCATGAAGTCCGCAAGGCCCGGAAATATCGGGGACTGACGCAGCAGGGGCTCGCTGCTCGGACCCAGCTTGACCTCGACACTGTCGCTGGGCTTGAAGCGGGTAGAGGCACGGTCAATTCCTTCCTGACGGTCCTAGGTGTCCTAGAGCATCGGCTGGATGGACAAGCGCCGGGCACATCCATGGGTGCATGGATCGCAACTCGAAGGAAAGCGTCCGGCTTTTCTCAAGCGCGGCTTGCCGACGCCGTGCGCTTGTCGAAACCGACCATCATCGCGGTCGAGCATGATCGAGGGCACGTAGAGAGCCTATCCAAGATCTTGACCGCACTCGGGATGCCGGTCGCCCTGACGCCTGTAGAACACCTCATCCCGCATTCAACGCGCCGTCGCCCGCCCAGGTCGCCGTTGCGCTATCCAGGCGGGAAATCGCGCGCACTGAAGGGCTTGGAAGCTCGCCTGCCCGATGAGATCGACGAGTATCGAGAGCCATTTGTAGGTGGCGGCTCGGTAGCATTGCTCATTGCCGACCGGTTTCCAGAAGCCTCCATCTGGATCAACGACGCGTATCGGCCCCTCATCAGCTTCTGGCAGTCGATTCAGGACCCAGTCGAGGCCATCAAACTGGTAGATCTCTTACGGGGGTTGAAGAGGTCGCATGCTGATCCGGATAGTGCGGGAAACCTTTTCCGGCAATTGGATCGGGCATTGATGCAACCCTCCCTAAGTCGGCTCGATGAAGCTGCGTATTTTTTCACGCTAAACAGATGCAGCTTTAGTGGCCTGACCCAGAGTGGATCATTTTCGCCAGAGGCATCGGAAGTGCGATGGACGATGAAGGGCATCGACGCGCTTGCAAATTACTCGTCAAGGATCGCAGGGTGGAAGATCACGCACGGTGACTACTCATCGTTGCTGGACTCGCAGTGGAGCGGCCGCTCGCCTTTCGTCTTCGCAGATCCCCCGTATATGTTGCAGCACAGGGGTCTTTACGGCTGGCGCGCACAGGCACATACCGGCTTCGACCACGTTGCGCTGCATTCACGCCTCGCCAAGGTTTCCGTAAACGCGATGGTCACATACAACGTGACGGACGCGATTTCTGAGATGTACGGAGACTGGCAGCGGTCTTTCATGAGCCAGGGTTACAGCATGAGGTCCGAACGCAGCTACATCAAGGCGCAGCGGAAACGACATGAAGTTGTCCTAAGAAACTACCGCCTCGGCACATAGCGGGGCCGCTGCATTCCGCTTCAAGGTCCGTTCGCCGCAGATTCGCCCTGCTCACCGGCTGGAGCCATCGGCCGTCCCGGTTCGTCATCTTGCTCCAAGAAGCTCATGGCGATGTCGGCGTGATCACGGCGTTGAGGCTGTCGGGCGGCGGCTCGAAGATCACGCCGATAGCCTCATGGCGGATTGGCCGGGCGGTCAATCTGAACAGGCGTGATCGGCTGCGCGGCGGCAAAGACGCCGTTCCCCTGACCTTGGCGCGGCGAAGGCCCATAACCCGAGCCCTTGTTGTTGCTGTCCAGGAACTCTTCAGTTTCTGGACGGGGCTGTGGTCCACGGGATTCAAAGTGTTTGACGTGCAGGAAGTCCGTGCAAAAACCGGAAGGTCGTGCACGGGAGTTTCTGGACGATGGGACGGGCATATGGATATTCGCGGGTCTCGACCTCCGAGAAGGACTGGGCGATCCAGTTGGATGCGTTAGCGTCGGCAGGCGTTGATGACCGCGATGTGTTTCGGGAGAAGGTGACGGGCACCAAGCGCGACCGGGCTGAACTTCGCCGCATGCTCGACCTTCTAAGGCCCGGTGATCAGGCGACGGTGTACCGGCTGGACCGGCTCGCTCGATCCCAGCTTCACCTCCTTCAGATCATCGAGGAGATCGAGGCGAAGGGCGCAAAGCTCGTGTCCGTAATGGACAAAATCGACACCTCGACTGCGACCGGCAAGATGGTGGTCGGGCTGCTTTGCGTCCTGGCAGAGTTTGAGCGGAATCTGCTTGTGGAACGGAGCGCCGCCGGTCGGAAGCTGGCCCGAGCACGCGGGGTGAACTTCGGGCGCAAGCCAAAGCTCACGCCCGCGATGATCCGACAGGTTCTCAGCGCCCATGACGATCCGTCCACGACGGTCCCGGAGACCTGCCGCGTGTTGGGCGTTAGCAAATCAAGCTACTACATCGCTCCGGCAAGCACGGCGCTCGGAACTCCAGGGTGGCGGCAGCGGTCAGTGCGAACAGGGTTGGATGGCGTTGGATGTCGAGGCGGTCGGGTGACCTTGGAGCGGCGGCAAGGCCCATTATGATCGCCGCCATGGTCAGACATCGGCCGCCTCATGCCCTGGGCGAACGGCGTGTTCGCCTAGAAGGGCGCGGGCAGAGCGGTCAATGTTTATGGAGTATTTTCGGACCTCCATGCCGAATGGCCCGGATCATCTTCAGGCCGCTCCACCCTGCTTCACCAAACCGGCAGCATGAGATCCTCATATGGTGTCCCGGCCCACATCACGTATGGCTTTGTCGGGTCATCTTCGGAACTGTCAGGCCGCAGAAAAGCATGCGCGCGGGGCTCCCCCCTTCAAAAACACTCGGAGGCGCGGACTTAAAAGGCTGCTAGGTATAAGCTTACGATCCGCAGATGTATTTTCCTAACTGACCGATCTCGAACTCCCGGTCAGAGAGGAGGCAGTTGACGAGGTCGCCAATTGATACGATTCCGAGCAACTTTTCCTGCTCGATCACGGGCAGGTATCGCACCCCTTTGGCCGACATCAACGCCAAACATTCCTCAACAAACGTGCTTGGAGGGGTGTAGAGCACGTTGCGTTCCATTATCTCGCTCACAAGCGTGGATGGAGACGCCCGACCTTCAAGGAATACATGTCTTGCATAGTGTCGTTCCGTGATCATCCCGACGAGCTTCGCATCCTCCATCACCGCCAGCGCTCCAACGTCCTTGTCAGCCATCATACGAATTGCGTCGTACACGGTATCGCTGGGCCGGAGTGACCAGACCTGTTGGCACTTCCGTTCGAGGATGTGGCGAACCGTTGTCATAACGAGCACTCCGCTTGGAATGACCCACTATCCTATCTCCACGGGTTCGTGATCGCCATGACATGGGTCAAAAAGTGCGCCACTCAATCGCATGTGGGGACGATCACGGGCATGCCATAGGCCGCCAGCGCAGCGATGAAGCGAGATGTTCGCCGATGTGTGATCGCGTACAACCCCGCCGCCGCGAATGGCAGGGACTTCCATCAGCACCCGCTTGAGGGGGGCTCTTGTTGTCCCGTGATCAAGTTCCTGCCGTTCGGCAGACGAACTCGTTCCAAGGGCCGTCCGAACGGGAGCCACTCACTGGTGCTTCACGCCAGGGCGGAGTTTGGACCCAGCGAAAGAGCTTGCTCTGTGCTGGCGAGCCAGCCTTCGAGGTGCCCAGCGTCGCCGCTAGCGAGTGACGTGCACCGCGACGGGATCGCTTGCTGGAAAACTCTCCTCCTCGGCTTCATCCAAGCGCTCATCAAGGCGCTGCTTGGAGTTCTCTGGGTAAGCCGGTTTTCGTCCTCTGATGGCGTCGAGGTCGGATCAGCGCCCTCAGTGCCGGACTGGGTCGGTCGCGAACCGCTCATCTGGAACTCCTCTCTTTCGAATTTATGGTGAGAGAGTCCCTCCACCCTAGTCGCGCGCGGGTGGATGTAAAGCAGTCGAAGAGACCGTCTGAGCGCGGAGGTAAGGTGAAGTACCTGAGCTTATCCGGATAGCTCATCGAGCGTGCGTTCGGGCTATCCTCTGCCACGACATCGGTAATTCTACGGCGCACCTTAACAAGTACCGCTGCTGAACAGGGAAAATCCTCGCTTGGGAAACGTGCCTGATCTTTAGAATTCTAGTCCGAAGTTACTCATTCCATATGTGCATCGCAAGCGCCAAGTTTTGCTGATGTCCCTAGATCATTGTGGAGCGGCCCGCCCGGTCAACGTTTATGGGGTATCTCCGGACCGCCATGACGGACGGCCAGATCATCTCCGGACCGTTCCACAATAGTTTACCGCAGATCGACGCCAACATTTCTTCGGCGCGGTCGCCCAGGTCGCCTAAAATTGCAGCCCAACCGCTTCGATGAGGGGACTTCCAACCCGGAGGTCATCGGAATCGAAGGCTCCTCGGGCAGAGGCGCTCCGTGGTGGTAGACACGAAGGACCTTGCCGTTTTTGAAGCGCTGCCCTTCTCGGATGTGGCCTGGTACTTCCGACGCCGCCGAGGCATTCCCTCCGTAAGTCGGCATCCGCTAAGGGCGGGCGCGCCATTCACGGTCTGAACACGGGTCTCCCAGGCACCTCGTCATTCTTGTTACGGTGAGATGGAACCCAAGCTCGCCTAGAGCGTTACACGTTGTTTTTTGAAGGGGAGGCACGCTTGCGTCTACAACATCCATGGTTTGGTCAAGCACCACTGCGCCATCCCGCATGAATCAGGAAATCGTGGAATTCCAGCCTGATACGATAACTGCTGGCGATTGGCGTCAAATTGTTCAAAGCGCGACAGACACGGCCATCATCAGCACCGACCGATTAGGCCGGGTCACCAGTTGGAACAAGGGCGCGGAGCATCTGCTGGGCTGGACCGAGACCGAAATGCTCGGACAGACTCTGCATCGCCTGTTCGAAAACCCTGACCAAATTTCCCGCGAACTCGAAGACGCTGCGGCCACCGGCCGGGGCGGCGGGCCTGAAGGTTGGCGTTTGAGGAAAGATGGCGGACGAATCTGGGCAGCCGGAGAGATGAGCCCGATCCTCAATGGCACGGGCCAGATCACCGGGTTCGTGAAGATCGTCCGTAACCGAACCCGCGCCAAAGAGGCGGAGGAACTGGCGAACCAGGAACGCCGCGCCCTGGAGATTCTAAATCGAGCGGGCTCGGCGCTTGCGGTCGAAACGGACGTGCACCGACTTGTACAGATCGTCACGGATGCTGGCGTCGAACTCACCGGAGCTGAGTTCGGCGCGTTTTTTTACACCGTGCTCAATGACGCAGGTGAGACATATACGCTCTACACGCTGGCAGGCGCTCCAATCGAGGCTTTCTCAAAATTCCCGATGCCTCGCAACACGGAGGTGTTCGGTCCAACTTTCCGTGGTGAGGGCATCGTCCGCTCGGACGACATAACGAAGGACCCGCGATACGGGAAGAACGCGCCGCACAAGGGTATGCCAGAAGGGCATCTTCCGGTTCGGAGCTACCTTGCCGTGCCAGTGATGTCCCGAAGCGGGGAGGTTCTGGGCGGGCTCTTCTTCGGTCACGGATCGCCCGGCAGTTTCGGAGAACGTTCCGAGCGCGGAATGAAAGGACTGGCAGCGGAAGCCGCCGTGGCCATCGACAACGTGAGGCTATCCCAAGCGGCCCAGCGCGAACTCGCGCAACGCCGCTATGCGGAAGAGGCTTTGCGGGAGGTGAACGCGAACTTGGAACAGCAGGTCGCCGAGCGCACTGCCCAGCTACGTGCGAACGAGGAGGCGCTCAGGCAAGCCCAAAAAATGGAGGCGATTGGCCAACTAACAGGCGGTGTAGCCCACGACTTCAACAACCTACTTCAGGTGATTATGGGCAACCTGGACACGATTCAGCGTCATCTCCCGTCTGAGAACACGAGGTTAAAACGGGCGGCCAACCATGCGCTCAACGGGGCTCGACGAGCTGCGGCCCTTACCCAGAGACTGCTCGCATTTTCAAGGCGTCAGCCTCTCGATCCGAAGCCCCTCAACGTGAACGCGCTCGTGACCGGCATGTCAGAGATGGTCCATCGTACCCTGGGCGAAACGGTCGCGGTTGAGACGGTACTATCCGCAGGGCTCTGGCAAGTAGAAATGGACTCCAACGAGCTTGAAGCGGCTATCCTGAATTTGGCAGTGAACGCTCGAGACGCCATGCCCGAAGGTGGCCGCCTGACGATTGAAACAGCCAACGCCCACATTGATGAGGGATATGCTGCAAATTTTGCCGAAGTGGCTGCTGGGCAGTACGTTTCGATAGCGATATCCGATACCGGAACAGGAATGGATGAACAGACCATTTCGCGAGCGTTTGAACCTTTCTTCACCACGAAGCCTGTCGGTCGGGGTACTGGCCTGGGGCTGAGCCAAGTCTATGGCTTCGTCAAGCAATCAGGCGGCCATATTAAAATTTACTCCGAAGTCGGACATGGCACGACGGTGAAAATTTACTTGCCCCGGCTGATCGGTGGAATCGCCCAGCCTGAGGAAGAAGCGGACTGCATTGTTCCTGATGGCGGCAGCGAAGAGACCATCCTCGTTCTCGAAGATGACGACGATGTGAGGACGTACTCCGTCGAGATCCTGCGTGAACTCGGGTATCGCGTCCTCGAGGCCCACGATGGTCCTTCGGCGCTTCGTTTACTTGAGCGTCAGGCGCGCGTGGATCTGCTCTTCACCGACGTAGTCCTGCCCGGCGGAATGGCTGGCCCTCAGGTGGCTGAGCAAGCACGAGAAATAAAGTCCGATCTTAAAGTGCTGTTCACGACCGGATACGCCCGCAATGCCATAATGCACCACGGCCGTCTTCAGAAAGGCGTCCGACTCATCACAAAGCCCTTCAGTTCGGCTGATCTCGCAGCTCGAATCAGGGATGTCTTGGACGAGCAGATATAGCTGACCCCAGAGGTCCCACTGGCGCTCGCCAGTGGGGCAATGAGTGCGCTTTTGGTGATATGACGCAACTCAGGCCAGCTTGCCAGCAGCCATTTTCGGTGATGATCCCGACATCTATCCGGCCCCGGCGTCCTCTGCTTCATCGCCTGCGATCTGGTCGTCAAGCGTGAGGGCGTCATCCAGATTGGCGCAGGTCGCACGCGACAGGAGGGCTCGCTGATATAGCTGGCTTAGTGCACTTGAGCGCGACTGCGCTAGATGTCAGGCCCATCGCAGTTTGAACCAAAAAGCCTGTTTCCACATGTCCATATCTCGCACCTAGTCTCTTCTATTCC
>NZ_JBTAMK010000024.1:0-30603 GCF_054796215.1 Alsobacter sp. SYSU BS001988
GCACGACCCCCAATCACCCTGGCGCGGGGTGGAGCAGCCCGGTAGCTCGTCAGGCTCATAACCTGAAGGTCACAGGTTCAAATCCTGTCCCCGCAACCACCGACAGTAGACTCCCCGGACGCTCCCCAGCGCCGGGGAGTTCTGCGTTCTGCGCCTTGGCCTCGCCGCACGCCGCCAGGATGGCGGCCAGATCGCCATGCAGCACGGCGTCGAGCCCAGGCCCGTCGGCGCGCGGCCGTAGCTCGACCTGGTCGATCATCGAGCGGATGACGTCCATGGCCTCGGCCTGGTCGGGGCCGTCGAGAACCGCCTCCAGCGTCTCCACCTTGCGCCGGTACAGCTCGGGCAGGCGAGGGTGGAGCAGGATGTCCAACTGCACGTCCGGCTCCGGGTCGCCGGCGGCCAGATGCGCCTCCCGCTCCGCCCGCAGCGCCGCCATCCTGTCCTTCATCGACGGCTCATACAGCCCGTCCTCGATGGCCCGCAGCATGCCTGCGATGCGCCGGTCGATCTCGGCCAACTCCTTGGCGCGCTGGCCGGCGCTGGCCAGCCGCCGCGTGCGCTCCCTGGTCAGTTCGCCCTGCAGCGCCGTCATGAACGCGGCGACGAGATCGGGCGCCAGCAGGCGCTCCTTGAGGCCGGCCAGCACCCGGCTCTCGATCTCCTGGCGGGTGATGGTGCGGCCGTTGTCGCAGGTCCCCTTCTGGCGGCGCGTCGCGCAGCCGTAGCGGTCCTTGCCCACCACCGTGTAGCCGCCGCCGCAGCAGCCGCAGCGCAGCAGGCCTGACAGCAGGAAGCGCGCCCGGTGGCTGGCGTTCAGGGCGGCGGCAGACCCAGCTTGGCCGCCGACGCGGGCGCGCACCTCGCCCTGACGCTCCTTGGCCTTCAGCCACAGCTCGTCGCTGACGATGCGCAGCTCCGGAACGGGGATCGTCTCCCAAAGCCCGGGCGGGTTCGGCCTCGCCACCCGGCGGCCGGTGCGCGGGTCCTTGACATAGGCGCAGCGGTTCCACTCCAGCACGCCCCGGTAGAGCGCGTTGTTGAGCACGCCGGTGCCCCGGCTGGCTTGGCCGCGCAGCGTGGTGTTCGACCAGGGGCGGCCGCCTGGGCCGGGAACGCCTTCGCGGTTGAGGTCCCTGGCGATCGCCTCCGGGCTCTTGCCGGCCCCATACTCGCGGAAGATCCGCTCCACGACGGCGGCCTCGGCCGGCTCGATGGTGCGCGCTCCGCCGCCCTCGGCCGTGGCGTCCACCTGATAGCCGTAGGCCAAGCCGCCGGCCACGCGGCCCTTGAGCACCCGGCCGAGCTGGCCGCGGCGGGTCTTCTCGCCGAGATCGCGCAGGGCCATCTGGGCCATCATGCCCATCACGGCGATGTGGATCTGGGTCACCTCGCCCAGGGTCGGGGTGAACAGCCGCACGCCATGGAAGGCCAGCGTGTCCTGCAAATCGGCGGTGTCGGCCAGCCGGCGGCCGAGCCGGTCCACGGCCTCGCAGATGACGATGTCGAAGCGGCGCTGTCCGGCGTCGGCGGTGAGCTTTTGGAAGCCAGGGCGGAAGCGGCTCGCGCCGCTCAGCGCTGCGTCCGTGTAGGTGTCGACGACGCGCCAGCCCTGCGCCTGCGCATAGCGCCGGCAGACCTCGATCTGGTCCTCGATCGACGCCTCGCTTTGGCGGTCGCTCGAATAGCGGGCGTAGATGACGGCGCGCATTGGGGGCCCCGGAGCGACATGTGGCGGAGGGAGGTTTATAGATCGGGGGCCGGAGCCGCCAAGCCCGGGGCCGATCGGTTCTGGAACCTCAAGCCAGAGCCGACACACGCGTATCGCCTCGTCGAAATCTTTCAGATGACGAGCACCTTGGTCCTAAAAACGCAGGCCCGATGCGGCCAAAAGGTCGCGCACGGTGCTGGGCTCAGCTTGCCCTCGCTTGGGCGCGGTAAGCGAGGATACAGCTTGCCCCAGCGCACTTCAAAATGGATTTCCAAGAATGACCGTCTTCCGCCACAGGTCCGGCTCCCATCCCGGGTGGACATTCGCCGCACAGGGGGCAAAGTCAGTTTGGGTCAGGGGCCAACCCGAGACTAGCTCTCCGCATCGACCATGGCCACCAGCCCGTGGATCGGTACCATTCGCAACGGCGACCGATCGGTAGCTCCACTTGTCCCTCATCCGTGCTGGCGTTCTCGAATAAGCTCACTAGCTCGTTTCGCCTCAGAGTTCGGCGGGAGGACAGAATGAGACCTTTTCCGGAGGATCAGCTTCGTGTCTTCCGCCAGGAATATCGATCCGGCATGAGTTTGGGAGCAATCGCTCGGTTGCACGGTGTATCTCGCTCTGCCCTGTCCGTCCACGCAAGCCGGGAAAGCTGGCTGGGAGGGAGAAGGCCTTCGATTCAAGAACAAGAAAAGATCGCATCCGCGCCGGTCGGAGCAGACGATCAGGTCGATCGTCGCTTGCTTGCCCGGCATTCTCGGGAATGGGACCTTGTTCGAAATCTTTTGGCGTGTGCTCTGCAAACCGGGGGAGTGGATGCGGCTGAGGCGGCTTACCGTTGCGCTCAAACGCTGAGGCTCATACAGAACGCCGAGGCCGGCTTGCGTGGCGCGACCAGCTTGGGGCGGCTTCGGGACTGGAGCCCTGGTTCAGCGACGTCACACACCGAAAAGCGCAGTCCGGATCTGATGACCCTTTTCGAGGCATATCTGCGTAGCCGACCCACGCTGTCGCGGAACACGGTCATTGCTTGGCGGAAAACTCTAGAGCGATTGACTGCTTTTCTTACTCACGGCGACAGTCAACGGATCAACAGGCGTGATGCGCAGCGCTGGCGCGACCATTTGTTATCGCTCGGCGTTGCCCCAGCCACGGTCAAGTGCCGCTATATGGCGGCTCCACGTGCGGTGTTCCATTTCGCCGTAAACCGAGGCTTGATCGCATCGAATCCGTTTAGCAATCACCGCGTCGAAATTCCGGCGCCGCTGCTGTCCCGCGGCAAAGGGCTAACAGACCGGGAAGCGACCATCATTCTGAAGGCGTCAAATGCGATCGGACAGTCTGGCCAGTCAGGTCCCGTCCACGCTTTCCTTCGCTGGGCCCCTTGGCTTTGCGCCTTCACGGGCGCACGTGTGACGGAAATCGCTCAGTTGCGGAAAGTCGATATGACTTGCGTGAACGGAATCTACGTTGTTCATCTCACGCCTGATGCTGGGTCGATCAAGACTCGCCGAGCGCGGCGAGTGCCGTTGCATCCGCAGCTTGTCCAATTAGGGTTTCCAGCATTTGTGGCCGGAAACACCGATGGCCATTTGTTTGGAGCGCAGCACACCCGCAGAGGCGTGAACGGCCGGAAAGACCAACTTGGTAAATGGGCTCGGCTGAATGGCGTTTCTGATCTGGCTGTTCCCCCAACTCACGGGTGGCGTCATCGGTTCAGCACGCTGTGTCGCGATTCCGCCATCCCGCTCGATGTTCAAGCGGCCATCATGGGTCATTCTCCGCAACTGACGTCGGAGCGCAGCTACGGCGAATTCACTGCTGCAGCCCTGTATCGTGAGATCGAAAAGTTGCCCTGGGTGGCTCTCGAGTAGCCGCGGTGGGAGGATGTGTCGGCAGCCTAGACTCGGCTCCGTTGCTCCCGACGGTTCACTGGTTGCCCTTGCAGATGAGCATCTCCCATGGGCGCAGTCTGGCGTCGGCTGTGAGTTTCTGAAAGTCAAGGCGGAAGCGGCTTGCGTCGCTTGGCGCCGCGTCCGTGTAGGCGTCGACGATGCGCCAGCCCTGCGCCCGCGCGTAGCGCCGGCAGACCTCGAGCTGGTCCTCGATCGACGCGTCGCTCTGGCGGTCGCTCGAATAGCGGGCGTAGATGACGGCGCGCATTGGGATCCCCGGAGCGACATATGGCGGAGGAGGTTTATAGATCGGGGGCCAGAGGGGCCGCCAAGTCCGGTCTTGGTGCCGATTGGCCTAACAGTCCTGAAGCCCGTCTTTACGGACGTAACAGTCGGCGGCCGTATCGCCTTTGCTCGTCGCGGGGTCGGGGATCGCCGGTACACACGGAGTGTGCGGCCCCGCCGTTAAGATGGTTGTTCCCGGCTCGGCCACCTCTATCATCCTGTTCGCAGTGCCAGTGCTGACAGGGAGCGAGTGGGATGACGGACAAGTTGCCGTGGGCGGCGGGGGCCGCGTATCTCGACGGGCGCTACATGCCGATCGGCGACGCACGGATCCCGATCACCGACTGGGGCTATCGCCGGTCCGACGTCACCTATGACGTGGTCGGCGTGCGTGACGGGCACTTCTTCCGCCTCGACGACCATGTCCGGCGCTTCCGCGCCTCTATGCGCACGTTCCGGCTGGAGCCGCGGGAGAGCGACCAGGAGATCAAAGCGATCCTGCACGCCTGCGTCGCGCTCGCCGGACTGCGCGACGCCTATGTCGCCATGGATTGCCTGCGCGGGCGCCCGAAGGTCGGCGAGCCCTACCACCCGGCATACGCGCGCAACTACGTCGCGGCCTTCGCCATCCCCTGGGTGTCGCTGTTAAGCGAGGAGCAGATGCGCCGCGGCGCCCACCTCGTCGTCGCCAACACAATCCGCATCCCGCCCGCCTCCGTCGACCCGCGGGCGAAGAACTTTCACTGGGCTGACCTCACCCGCGGCCAGTTCGAGGCGCATGATCGCGGGGCGGACCTGTGCATCCTGCTCGACGGGGCGGGAAACGTCACCGAGGGCGCGGGCTTTAACGTGTTCTGCGTGACCAACGGGCGCGTCGCGACACCGGACGGGGGCGTCCTCGAGGGCATCACCCGCGCATCCGTGCTCGAGATCTGCGAGACGCTCGGCATCCCAGCCGCGGTGCGGCCGGTGCCCGTGGCGGAACTGCGCGAGGCGGACGAGATCTTTTTGGCCACCACGGCGGGCGGGGTAATGCCGGCCTCGCGAATTGACGAGCATATCCTCGGCAACGACCGGCCGGGCCCGCTCTCCGAGCGCATCTGCAAGACGTTTTGGGAGCAACGCGCCGCCGGCTGGCACGGCACGCCCGTCGACTATGCCTGCGCTCCTGCCGCCGTCGCCTGAGAGGACGCTATGACCGATTTCCCCGCCGAGCTGGGTCGCCGTCTCTACGCCGCAGTGCTCTCCGACGTCCTCGACGGCATGGGCCTGCGCGACCAGGCCATGCGCCCCTTTGTTCGCCCCCTCGATGAAAACCTCACATTGTTCGGGCGCGCCCGCACTGGCCTATATATGCCGGTCTATCACGTGCGCGAGGGCGAGAACCCCTACGACGTCGAGATTGCGCTAATCGACGACCTTAATCCCGGCGACGTGGCGGTGCTCGCCTGCGGCGGGCCGACCGACCGCATCGCGCCATGGGGCGAGCTTCTCTCAACCGCAAGCCTTGCTCGGGGCGCCGCGGGATGCGTCACCGACGGGCTCGTGCGCGACATCCGCGCCATCCGCGCCATGGGCTTTCCCGTCTTCCACGGCGGCATCGGTCCCCTCGATTCAAAGGGGCGCGGGCGCATGATGGAGGCCGACGTGCCGGTGATCTGCGGCGGCGTTCGTGTGAGCCCGGGCGACTTCGTCTTTGGCGACGCGGACGGGGTGGTGGTCGTGCCGCCGGATGCGGCGGAAGAGGCCTTCGCCACGGCTCTCGCAAAGATCGAAGGCGAGACTGCGACGCGGGATGCGCTGGCGGCGGGCGAACCCCTCGCCGCCGTATTCGCGCGGCATGGCATCCTCTAGCCCCCTTTAGCGCCGCTCCCGGGCCAGCTCGCGCTCGAGGCGGCGGGAGAGCCAGGAGAGGGCGGCGCAGAGCGCGAGGAAGAGGGCGGCGACGAAGGCGTAGCCGTCGGCGGCAAGCCCGAGCCAGCGCGGGTCCTTGAGCGCCTGCTGCAAGGCACCGAGTAGGTCGAATAGGCCGACGATGGTGACGAGCGAAGTGTCCTTGAACAAGTCGATGGCGATGTTGACGATGGCCGGCAGGGCCACGCGCAGAGCCTGCGGCCAGACCACGAGAAGGCGCGTGCGCCCCGGCCCGAGACTGAGCGCCGTCGCGGCTTCGACCTGGGCCTTGGGTACTGCCTGGAGCCCGCCGCGGATCGCCTCGGCGATGTAGGCGGAGGCGAACAGGGTCAGCGCCGTAGCGACGCAGGCGAACTTGCTGAACTCCAGGCCCGGAGGCATCAGGAGCGGCAGGATGACGACGCCGAAGAAAAGGATCGTCACGATGGGCGCGGCGCGCCAGAACTCGATGAAGGCTGTGGCGGTCCAGGCGATCTCCGGGTTACGCGAGAGCCGCGCCTCCGCCAGCGCCAGCCCAAGCGGAATCGAGATCACTACGGCGATGAAAGTGAGGACAAAGTTGAGCATCAGCCCGCCCCAAAGCCGCGTCTCGACGCCGGGCAGCCCCGGCAACTCGCCGCGCAAGAGGACGAGCGCGATTACGGGGTAGGCGAGCGCGAGCATCGCCGCCGTCCCACGCCGCCAAGGGTTCTGGGGGATCATCGCCCCGGCAAGCAGGCCAGCGAGCAGAGCTGCACAGAAATTAGGGCGCCAGAGCTCCGCGGACGGGTAGCCGCCATACAGAAGCTCGTTCCAGCGGGCGCGGATGAAGATCCAGCACGCGCCCCCCGTCACCTCGCAAGCGGCGCGGTCGGTGCCGCTCCAGACCGCGTCGCGCACGCTCCAGGCCCAGAGCCGCGGGACCACGAGGGCCATCATCCCCAGGACCCCCAGGGTGATCACGGCGTTGCCAGGCGTAGCGACGAGGTGCCGCAGCGCCCGCGCGGCCTGCCTCCGGCGGGTGGCGAAGGCGCTCATGCCCGCCTCGCCAGGCGGCGTTCGTACAGGTTGATGCCCGCCGAGATCACGAGGTTCAGGGCGACGAAGAAGAGAAGGACGATCAGCATAGTCTCGATGGCGTGGCCGGTCTGGTTCAGCGTCGTGCCCGCCACCACGGCCATGATCTCGGGGTAGGCGATGGCGAGCCCCAGCGTCGAGCTCTTCACGATGTTGAGGTACTGGCCGACCAGGGGAGGCAGGAGGATGCGCAGGGCCTGGGGCATGCGCACGAGCCAGAAGGCCTGTGTGGGGCTCAGGCCTAACGACAGTGCCGCCTCCTCCTGGCCGCGAGGCACGGCGAGCACTGCGCCGCGCACCCCATCGGCGATGAAGGCCGCGCCGTACACGGAGAGCCCGATCCAGAGCGAGACGAGCTCCGGTCCCACCTGCAACCCACCCCGGAAATTGAAGCCGCGAAGCACCGGGGGATCAAGGCGCAACATACCGAAGCCTAAGAGCGCGCCCAGGATGGCGAGCGCGACGGCGAGGCCGGCGAGCGGCGCAAGCCAGCGCCGGCGGATCGGCAATGCGAGGCCAGCAAAGCCGGCAAGCAGCGCGACCCCGGCCCAGCCTGGCGCCGGGACGAGTAGATGAGGGGGCACCGCGCCCGGCACGAGGCCGGGCAGGAAGAGGCCCCGCACGTTGAGGAAGATTAGCCCGCCCGCCGAGAGGCTGTCGCGAGCCGCTGGCAGGGCCCGCAGCAGCACGGTGTAGACGAAAAGGATCTGCAGGAGCTGCGGCGTGTTGCGCACGAGTTCCACTGCGCCCTGCACCACCCGGGCCAGAAGCGGGTTCGGCGACAGCAGGCACGCGCCGGCGAGGAAGCCGATTAGGGTCGCGGTTACGACGGCAAGGCCTGAGACGAGAAGGGTGTTGGTGATACCAACCAACGCCGCCACCGCGTAGGTGTCCCGCGGCGAGAAGGCGATTACTCGGGTCGGGATGTCGAAGCCCGCGGGGCGGCCCAAGAAATCGAAGCTTAGCGACAGGCCGCGGGCGGTGAGGTTGCGGTCGATGTTGATGAGAAAGAGGCAGACGACCGCGAGAAGCGCAGTGAAGAATAGGGCCGACGTGAGCAGCCGTCGCGGGCCGAGGCGGCGAATGGAAGGCTTTAGGATGGAAGCCGGGGCCGCGCGGGGCCCGGACCCCGCGCCCGCGTCGGCGAGGGCGTCGGGACGGCCCACCGGCTAGCGGAATGGGTAGGAATAGACGAGGCCGCCCTGGCTCCAGAGGCGGTTTACGCTCCGCTCCAACCCGAGCCCCTTGGGGCCAAAATGCCGCTCGTAAATCTCGCCAAAATTGCCCGACGTTTTCAGTGCATGCAGCGCCCAATCGTTGTCGATGCCGAGCATCTTGCCGAAATCGCCCTCGACGCCGAGGACGCGGCGCACCTCTGGGTTGTCGGAGCTTTTGGCGAGCTCTTCCGCGTTTGCCTGCGTGATGCCGAGTTCCTCCGCCGTCACGAGGGCGTTGCGAACCCAGGCGACGATGTCGGTCCATTGCTCGTCGCCCTTACGGGTGAGGAGTCCCAGCGGCTCCTTCGAGATCACTTCGCCGAGCACAACCCAGTCGGTCGGCTTCTTCATCGATCCGCGGGCGCCTGCGAGGCTGCCCGTGTCATCCGTGTAGCCGTCGCAGCGCCCGGCCTCGAGAGCCGCCATGGCTTCGTCGACCTTGTCGAACAGGAGCGGCGTAATGTTGACGCTCTTGGAGCGGTTATAGTCGGCGATGTTGAGCTCGAGCGTCGCGCCGGCGAGCGTGCAGATCGTCGCCCCATCGAGATCCTTGACGCCCTTGGCGCCGAGGCTCGACTTCACCATGAAGCCCTGGCCGGCATAGAAGTTGATGCCAGCAAGATTGAGCTTGAGCTGCGTGCCGCGGGTGAAGGTGAGGGTTGAGTCGCGGATCAGCACGTCGATGTCTCCGCCCTGGAGCGCGGTGAAGCGCACCTTGGTGGTGAGCGGCACGTAGTTGACCTTGCTCGGATCCTTCAGAGTCGCCGCCGCGATGGCGCGGCAATAGTCGACGTCGAGGCCCTTCCAGGTGCCGCTGTCGTCCTTGAAGGCGAAGCCGGCGAGTCCCGTGTCAACGCCGCAATTGAGGGCGCCGCGCGCCTTAATCTGCGCGAGGGTGGACTGCGCCTGGGCCGGCGCCGCCGCAAGCAGCGCCCCGAGGGCGAGGGCCGCCATGGACCCGATTGCCTTGAGCGCCATGCCGCCACCTCGCATTGCCTAACCCGGCGTCCCGAGCGCGCCGTACAGGAAACTATGGAGCGCTGCTTCAAACCGTGTCAATCGATCAAGAGGCTGACGGCGAGGAAGCGCGACGAAGCCGCCGACGATAATGTCATGGCGATTTGAATCAATATCACGCTGGGCCTCCTGCACGTGTGCAAGGATCACAGTCGGTTGGCTGCGACCAAAAGGTGGTTCGCCATCATCAAATTGAGCGCCGCTATTCGTGGGCGGGGGGCGAAATCGCCGCCAACCAAGTGCACCGTTTGGTCCGGGGCTGGCCACGCCTCACCTGCGAAAGCGTAGGCGATACACGCTGCAAAGTTGTGAACGCTGACAAGGCCTGCTTCGCGCCATAACTGATGGTTTCGACACTGGCCAACGCTGACCTTCCCCGCCCCGGCGTTCCTAATGGTCAAAGGCAGGCAGTGGCGCAGCCCGAGCGGAAACGGTACCAATACAATCCGGCAGGTCTTAGATGAGAATTCCCTGTGCGGTTTCGGGATCCGTGTTGCAGAACCCGGGCGCGAGCATGCAGCTTCCAATTAAAGCGATCAGCGTCTTCCACGTCACCGCGCGGGCGGCAAGCATCACGCGCGCTGCCGAGGAGCTGAGCGTAACTCCTTCAGCTGTGAGCCAGCAAATACGCGCTCTCGAGATCCAGCTTGGCGTCTCGCTGTTAAGCAAGAAGGGACGCCGCGTGGTCCTGACCGAGGCCGGCGAGCGCTATTTTTCGGCGATCAACGATGGCTTCGAGCGCATCACCGACGCCACTCACGAGATCCGCGGGTTCCGCACCGTCACGCGACTGACAATCCGCGCTACGCCGACGCTCTCCAACAAATGGATCCTGCCGCGGCTTCAATCCTTTCTGGATGGGAATCCCGAGATCGAGCTGCGGCTGGACGGCACCAATGAGCCCACCGATTTCAATCGCGAGCTTGTCGACATCGAAATCCGCCATGGCGACGGACGGTGGCCCGGATTGTTTGTTGAAGGCCTTACGGAGGAGACCTTCATGCCCGTTTGCGCGCCGCACTACGCGGCTGCGGGAAGTCTCGCCGCCGATGAGGTGGCGAGCCGCAATCTGATCCATTCGGTCAAGGCGCAGGCGCAATGGCCCCACTGGTTCAAGCTCGCGGGCGTAGTCCCGGCGAGCCAATGGCGCCGCCTCCTATTCGATCGGAGCCACATGGCCATCGACGCGGCGGTGAACGGCATGGGCATCGCGCTCGAGAGCACGCTGATGAGCTGGCGTGAGCTGTCCGACGGCCGGCTCGTCTGCCCGGTGCGCGAGTCCCCGCCGGTGCGGCTGACGACGCAATGGATCGTCTGTCCGACGGACCACCTGCGGCAAAAGAAGGTGCAGCGCTTCCTGGAGTGGATCCGGGCCGAGCGGATCATCTGGCGGCAGGAGTTCGACGGCGGGCAAGGGGCCGGGAGCTGACGTCCTGCCGCTCAGGCTTGGCCTCGTCGCCGCCCAAGCTGTTCAGGGCCGTCATGCCGAACACGACGGCCCAAGAGCAAGCACCGTCGTTACCGCGACGCGGGATTTTGCAGCAGGCCGAACCGAACCGGCAGCTCCGCTTCAAGGAGCGGCGGAAAGGCCTCCCGGAACCGTTGCAGATGCGGCGTCAGCAGATGCGCGTCGAAGGCGGCGCGATCGTCATAAATCTCGTAGAAGATCACGGTCGCGCCGCCCTCGGGGACGACGATGTCGAACCGCCGGCAGCCCGGCTCGTCGGCGACGCTGTGGGCGGCGTCGTCGGCCGCCGCGTCCAGAAAGTCGTCGATGCGTTCCGGCTTCACCCGGAACTCCGCGATCACCACGAAGGGCGTTGGCTCCGCCATGACGCCCTCAGACCGCGAGCCGGGTCGGTGCCGGTGCCCGGAAGCGCGCTTCCATCTCGCGACGCAGCGCAACCACGTCCATATCGTCGACGAGCTCGACGTCGTCGACCGTCACGATCGTGTCGCGCGCGACCGGGCGCACCACCTTGACGTGATGCGCGAGGCCGATTGGCAAGGCGCCGAGACGCAGGCTGCGTTCCGCCGGAATGGCGTTCGCCCAGACCGCAAAGCCGCCCTCCCCGTCCAGGTATTCACCCGGCGCGAGGTTCTTCTTGGCGGTCGCGACGGCGTCGCCGCGAAACTCCTTGGAACAGCCGGTCGGCTCGTTGCGGAGCACGGCCGACAGGACGCTGATCGACGTCTCGAGCCCGATGATGTGGAAGGGACGCCACATCGAGCCGTACCAGCCGGACGGATCCGTGAGGAGCCCGTACTGCTTGAAGCACGCGCGGGCGTACTCGTTGTGGGCCTTGAAGGTCACGAACACGCCGTAGCGGATGTTGTTGAGCACTTCGCGCCCGTCGGGCTCCTGGCTGGCCGCAATGTCGACCAAACCCGAGCGCGCCATGCGGCCGCCGTCCGCCGCAGGCCGGAAAACCTTTGCGAGGTCCTGCAGGCCGGCGGGCGGAAATGCGAGCCCGTCGTCGGGACAGTCGAGACCGGCGCCGTTGGCGACCGCCGCCATTTCGATCGCGGCCTTCGTGCCGTCCGTGAAGGAGTTGTACATCTTGGGATTGAAGTCGCCCTGGGCGACCTCTTCCTCGGTCCAGCCGAAGAAGCCCCACACCGTCTCGGGCGTGGAATAGCGGTAGCGCGGCTCGAAGTTCATGCCCTTGCCGGCCGCCGTGATCTCGAACCCGCAGGCCCGGCCCCAATCCACCAGTTCGCAGATCAGCGCCGGCTGGTCGCCATACGCCATGGAGTAGATCACGCCCTTCTGGCGCGCCTTTTCGGCGAGCAGCGGGCCGACCATCACGTCCGCCTCGACATTGACCATGATGACGTGCTTGCCGGCGTGGATCGCCTTCAGGGCGTGCCGGGCGCCTGCGAGCGGATGGCCGGTCGCCTCAATGATGCACTCGATCTCGTCGCAGGCCAGCATGGCATCGACGTCGTCCAGAACACAGGTCTGGCCGCTCTTCAGGGCGTCCCCAACCGCCTTGGCGGCGTAGCGTTCGGCGGCCCAGCCGACTCGCTCCAGGGATTGCCGCGCCTTGTCGACGTTGAGGTCGACAACTGCGACCATGTGAAAACCGGCGATCCGCTGCGCCTGGGCCAGCACCATTGAGCCGAATTTGCCGGCCCCGATGAGGCCGACGCGCACGGGCCGGCCCGCCGCAGCGCGCGCGGCCAGCAAAGAATAAAGGTTCATGTTCGCCGTCCTTGGTGATTGCGGTTCGCGTGACCCAACCGCCGGAGAGGGCGGCCGCATCCTCCGATGCCGACGTGACCCCCGCAGCGATGCGCGGCCGTCGGTATGCGGGAAGGCTAGGCAACCTCAGTCTTTAGCTCAATTTAGAAACACACCTTCATCGTGTAGCTGAACTAAAGAACGTGGCTGCGAGCAAACGTCCAAGCTTTCCGGACGGGCGGCGACGCGACGCCCCGGCGGCCATTCGATCTTTAAGTTTCGCTAAACAAAGAGACTGTCGATCTGAATTGATCTTCACTGACCGCCTTCCTAGTCTCGGCGCATAAGGAATGCCTCCGGGACCAACCGGGCGCTCCGAGGAAACGACGGGAGGAAGAGCGGCCGACGCACGCATCGTGCCCCGGCGACGCATTGCTCCCTTCCTAACGCACTGTTGGCTTCTTGCTCCCGACAGGGCTCGGCATGACGGACGCAGCATCGCGAGATCTGCGCGCCAGGGGAGGACATCATGACGTTCAAGGACACAACGGACCGGACGCCGGCGCTTTCGCGCCGCTCGCTTCTGGCCGGCGCGGCCGCCAGCATCCCGTTGTTCGCGATTGGCACGGGCCGCGCCCGCGCGGCGGAGTTCAGCTTCAAGGTGGCGACCGGCCAGTCGCTGACGCAGCCTATCAACGCCCGGCTGGAGCAGGCCTGCGCGCGCATCCAGCAAGCGTCGGGCGGCCGGTTGGAGATGAAGTTCTTCCCCGCTAGCCAGCTGGGATCGGACACGGACCTCATCACCCAGGTACGCTCCGGCGGCATCGAATTCCTCAACATCGCGGGCTCGGTGATCTCCACGGTCGCGGCCGGCGCGGCGATCACGAATGTGGGCTTCGCCTTTGCGGACTACGATCAGGTCTGGCGCGGGGTCGACGGTCCCATCGGCGAATATGTCAAGAAGCAGATCGAGAAGGCCGGCCTGCAGATCGCCTCCAAGGCGTCCGACAACAGCTTCCGCCAGATCACGTCCGCGACGAAGCCGATTAAGACCCCGGCGGATCTGAAGGACTACCGCATCCGGGTGCCGGTCTCGCCGATCTTCACATCGCTGTTTTCGTCTCTGGGGGCCAACCCCACCTCGATCAACTTCAACGAACTCTACACCGCCCTGCAGACGAAGCTGGTCGACGGGCAGGAGAACGGCCTCGTGGCGATCGACTCGGGCAAGCTCTACGAGGTGCAGAAATACGTCTCCGAAACCAACCACATCTGGGACCCCTTCTGGCTGGTAGGCAACCGCCGCGCCGTCGCCCGTCTCCCCGCCGACCTGCAGGCGATCGTGGGCCGCGAGTTTGATCGCGCCTCGCTGGAGCAGCGCGACGACGTCGCCAAGCTCAACGGCTCACTGAAGGCGCAGCTCTCCGCCAAGGGGCTCGTCTTCGAGGCCGTCGACAAGCAGGCGTTCCGGTCGGCGCTGACCGCCTCGGGGTTCTACAAGACCTGGAAGGACAAGTTCGGCGCTGAAGCCTGGGGCGTGCTCGAGTCCGTCACCGGAGAGCTTGCATGAGCATCGCGGCCCCTCCACACGGCGAATGCGAACGCGAGCTCACGCTCGCTTCCACCGGCTGGCTGGACACCCTCGATGCCGGCTTCAGGCGCGTAGTTGAGGTTCCGGCCGCGCTACTCGTCGGCGCGGAGGTGCTAATCCTGTTCGTGGGCATCTGCGCCCGCACCTTTCATCGGCCGATCATCTGGTCGGATGAGCTGGCGTCGATCCTGTTCCTGTGGCTCGCGATGTTCGGGGCCGTGGTGGCGCTGCAGCGGGGCGAACACATGCGCCTCACCTTCCTGGTGAGCGGGCTCTCCCCCCGCATGCGGGCCTGGACGGAGACGCTCGCAGTGGGCGCGATGTTCATGCTCTTCGCGCTCATGCTCCACTCGGCCTATGACTACACCGAGGACCAGTCCTTCGTGGAGATGCCGGCGCTCGGCTGGTCGGGCGTCGTCCGGGCCGCCGCGGTGCTGGTGGGCTTCATGCTGGCCCTGCTGGCGTGCTGCATCAAGCTGGCTCGGCACCGGCTGGTCGATGTCGCCGCCGTCGGCGCGCTTCTGGGCGCGATCGCGCTGGGCCTCTATCTCGCCGCGCCGCTCCTGGTGGCGGCTGGCAACTGGTCGCTGATGGTGTTTTTCGTCGGCCTGCTCGGTGCCGGCGTTCTGGCCGGCGTACCGATCGCATTCTCATTCGCGCTCGCCACGGCGGCCTATCTGCTTACCACCACCTCCACGCCGCTGACCATCGTGGTTGGCCGGATGGACGAGGGCATGAGCGGGCTCATCCTCCTCGCCATTCCGTTGTTCGTGCTGCTGGGCCAACTGGTCGAGGTCACCGGCATGGCTCGGGTCATGGTGGCCTTTCTGGCTTCCCTGCTCGGCCACGTGAAGGCCGGCATGTCCTATGTGCTGCTGGGCGCCATGCTGCTGGTGTCGGGCATCTCGGGCTCCAAGACGGCCGACATGGCCGCGGTCGCGCCGGTGCTCTTCCCGGAGATGCGGCGTCGCGGCATGAAAGACGGCGAGCTGCTGTCGCTGCTCGCCGCCTCGGGCGCGATGAGCGAAACCATCCCACCCTCCATCGTGCTGATCGCGATCGCGTCGGTGACGGGCGTGTCCATCGCGGCCCTGTTCACGGCCGGCATCATGCCGGCTCTGGTGCTGGCGATCGTGCTGGCGGTCGTGGCGCGCTGGCGCGCCGGGCGCGAGGAGGACCAGACGGTGGTGGCCCGAGCGCCAATGAGCGTGGTCGCCAAGTCGCTCGCGATCGCGCTCCCGGCGTTGCTCCTGCCCTTCCTGATCCGCACCGCCGTCGTGGAAGGCGTCGCCACCGCCACGGAAGTGTCGACCATCGGCATCGCCTATTCGCTCGTGCTCGGCCTCCTCCTCTACCGCGGCGGTCTCCAATGGCGCGCCGCGATCCCGATGCTTGCCCGAACGGCGTCACTCTCGGGGGCCATCCTGTTCATCGTCGGCGCGGCCAGCGCCATGTCGTGGGCGCTGACGCAATCGGGCTTCTCCCACGCGCTGGCGTCCGCCATGGCGGCGGTTCCGGGCGGTCAGACCGGCTTCCTGCTGGTCTCGGTAGTTGCCTTCATGGTGCTCGGCAGCCTGCTCGAGGGCATCCCGGCCATCGTCCTCTTCGGACCCCTCCTGTTCCCCATCGCCAAGCAGTTCGGGGTTCATGAAGTGCATTACAGCATGGTGGTGATCCTCGCGATGGGCCTCGGCCTCTTCGCGCCGCCCTTTGGCCTTTGCTACTACGCCGCCTGCATCATCGGCCAAGTCGCGCCCGAAGCCGGCATGCGGCGAATCTGGATTTATCTCGGATCCTTGTTTATCGGCCTTCTGGTCCTCACGTTTGTCCCTTGGTTCTCGATCGGATTTCTCCAGGAAAAATAGCTGACGGGCAACACGCTATGCAAACGCCGACTTAGTAGCCAAGAGCAGACGCAAAACGGCCGCTAAGGCTCAAGAGCGGTCGCAAGGCTGTTTCGGCTCCCGTCAGGAGCCGACCGCACACTCCCTCTCCGGATCCACCACGGCCACAAACCGCCGGTGCGCTTGGAGGCTCTGCGCCTGCTGGTAGAACCGCTCGGTCGTCGCCGACGTGCGATGGCCGAGGAGGGCCGAGGCCGACCGGACGCGCTCGGGATCCAGGACCGCCAGAGTCGCCGCCGCGTCCCTGAACAAATGCGGGTTGACGGCCTTGCCCAGGGCCTCCGTGGTCCGATCTCGCACCTGCCAGTAGATCGCCATCTGGGTCATGGGCGAGCTGTGCCGGCTGACCCAGAGCGCGTCGCCGACCGGGGCCGAGCGACGGTTCTTCAGGGCGACCAGCACAGGCCGGTGCACGGCCAGATACTGGTCCAGCGGCTCGCGCAGGACCTCGGGCCAGGGCGCCTCGATCGGGTCGCCGTTCTTGGTCTCCTCGCTGGGGATGCTGACTAGCCAGCCCTCGCCAGTCTTGAGCAGCGAACGCCCGAGCGTCAGCCCCGCCAAATTCTTGCGGCGCAAGGGCCGCAACGCCAGAAAGGTGATGATCAGCCCGTCCCGGAAAAGCACGGCCTGATCGATGGGGGATGGGATCGCCGCTGTCATGAGCAGCCCATCCCGAGCAGTTCGGCGAATTTGCTCGGAGGTGTCGGTCGAAGTTCATCCGTCAACAAACATGCTTGCATGTTTGTTTTTCGCTCTCTAGCATCGATTTTTATGCGGATCAAACAGCGCCAACGTCGTACCCAGGAGGAGCGGTCTGCTGAGACGCGCTCCGGACTCGTTGAGGCGACGCTCGACTGCTTACACGAGCACGGCTACCCCCGCACTACCCTGGCGCAGATCGCCGAGCGGGCGGGAGTTACGCGCGGCGCCCTGAACCATCACTTCCCCAGCAAGGACGCTCTCGTGGTGCAGGCGATCGAGCACCTGCTGAATGCCTCCATCCTCGACATTCGCGTCCTCGCCGCGTCCGTCAGGGACGGCTCGCTGAGCCTTCCGGACTTCCTGGACCGCCTCTGGGCCATGTTCTCGGGCCGCCTGCTTCTGATCACTCTGGAGCACATCACCGAGGCGCGGCACAATGCCGTGCTGCGCGAGGGCCTGATCCCGGTGGTGCGTGCGTTCCATTCCGAGCTTGACCGGATCTGGGGCGACTTCTTCGAGGGCTCCCACCTAGACGACAGGGACGTCCAGACTGCGCTCAATGCTTCGCTCTGCCTCATGCGCGGCATGGGCATGCAGCAGGTGCTGCGGGATGACCCGGCCTATTACTGGGACCTCCTGAACTTTTGGAAATCGGTCCTCGCCGACTACGCTCAGCGGGGTCAGGCGCAGGACCAGTGCCGGCCCGTCCGAGCCGGCGGCTCCAAGGAAAGGTGAACAGCGTGTCGCAGAGCATCATTTTTGAGAATGCCCGCGTGCTAGACGGCCGTACCCCGCATGGCGAGCACGACCGGCATGTGCGCGTCGAAAACGGACGGATCTGCGAGGTTTCCGACCGGCCGATCCGAAGCGCCTCGGCGCGGATGATCAATCTGAAAGGACGGACGCTGATGCCGGGCCTGATCGACTGCCACGTGCATGTCGTGGCCGGGCTGGTCAATCTGGGCCTCAACGCGCTCCTGCCGGATGCGATCGCCGCGTTCCATGCCGCCCGCATCATGAAGGGCATGCTGGCGCGCGGCTTCACCACCGTCCGCGACGTGGGCGGCGCCACGCACGCCTTGGTGGAGGCGCTGGAGCAGGGGCTCGTCGAGGGTCCGCGGCTCGTGATTTGCGGCAAGGCTCTGGCGCAGACCGGCGGCCACGCGGACTTCCGCGGCCGCTACGACAACCGCGACCCTGACTACCAGACGCGGCGCCTGGGCTCTCTGGGCCGCATCTGCGACGGCGTCGAAGCGTGCCGCCACGCGGCGAGAGACGAGGTCCGCCAAGGCGCCACCTTCATCAAGATCATGGCCAATGGCGGGGTCGCGTCGCCGACCGACCCGATCGCATTCCTTGGCTTCTCCAACGACGAGATCGCCGCGATCGTCGAGGAGGCGCGCGCCGCTCAGACTTACGTATCGGCCCACCTCTATACGGACGAGGCCATCGCACGCGCCGTGAAGCTTGGCGTGCGGTCGGTGGAGCACGCCAACCTGATCGAGCCCGCGACCGCTTCCCTGATGAAGGAGCGCGACGCCATCGCGTGTCCGACGCTGGTCACCTACGAGGCGCTGAAGAACGAGGGCGAGACGCTCGGCCTGCCAGCGACGTCCGTGGCGAAGATCGACGACGTCCGCCTGCGCGGCCTGGAGTCGCTGCAGATCATGCGCGACGCCGGCGTCACCATGGCATACGGCACTGATCTTCTTGGCGAGATGCACCGCCACCAATCGGAAGAATTCGTGATCCGCGGCCGTGTGCTGCCCGCCATCGAGGTCATCCGCTCCGCCACCGTTCACGCCGCCGAGCTGATCGGGATGACGGGCCAGATCGGCGTGGTGGAAACCGGCGCACATGCGGACCTGATCGTGGTCGATGGCGACCCCTTGGCCGATCTGTCCCTTCTGACGCACCAGGGCCAGCACCTGGCGGCGATCATGAAGGCGGGCGCCTTCATCAAGGACGCCTTGGCCCAATGAACACGGACTCTGGAGGGAAGAGCACAATGACAACGACACGCCGTCACTTTGTCGGAGGGCTGGGCGCCGCCGCTGGCCTGGTCGCTGCGCCGGGCATCCTGCGCGCGCAGACCCAAGGCGTTTACCGCATCGGGGCCCTGTGCCCCGTGACCGGCTCCGGCAGCCCTTTCGGCTCCGGCATGCAGAAGATGATCGGCGTCGCCGCCGAGATCGTCAACGCCGCAGGCGGTGCCGCGGGACGCAAACTCGAGGTTCTGTACGAGGACACTCAGACCAGCCCGCAGGCGGCGGTGCTCGCCGCCAAGAAGCTGATTGACCTGAACAAGGTTCAGTGCGTGATGGGGACCTGGTCTTCGGGCGTCTCGCTGGCCGTGGTGCCGCTCACGAACGACGCCGGGATGATCCTGATGAACACGTCGGGCGCTCCGGCGCTCTCGACTCCGCCCGCCAACGCCAAGGGCCTGTCCTACCGATACCAGGCGACCAATGACCGGTTCGGCCGCGCCTTTGCGGAGATCTGCGTGCGGGAAGGCTTCAAGCGGCCAGCCACCATGGCGTTCAACAACGCATCTGGGATCGGCAACACGGAAGGCTTCCGCAAGGCCTGGGAGGCGAAGGGCGGCAAGGTCGTGGAGAGCGTCGTCTACGAGCCGAACCAGCCGACCTACCGCTCGGAACTCCAGAAAGTGTTGGCCGCCAACCCGGACGTGATCGTGACCGGCTCCTATCTGGCCGACACGACCATTTTCATGCGGGAGTGGTTCCAGACCGGCCAGCCCGTGAAGTGGATCATGCCGGGCTGGGCGGCGAGCCCCGATCTGGTGAAGGCGGTGGGTCCAGACCTGGTCGAGGGGGTCATCTCCGTGGATTCGGTCTCCAACGAGAACGCTGCATCCTACAAGGCCTATGACGAGGCTTACAGGAAGGCGATGGGCCAGCCTGGCCAAGCCAACGTTTATGCGGCCATGACCTGGGACATGGTCCATGTGCTCGCGCTCGCGATGGAGGCTGCAAACTCGGCTGATGCCCAGGCGATCAACGCCAAGATCCGCGAGATCGCCAACCCGCCCGGCCAGCAAGTTTACTCCTTCGCCGACGGGAAGGAGGCCCTCAAGAGGGGCAAGATTAACTTCGAGGGCGCGTCGTCGGTGCTGGACTTCGACCAGTATGGAGACGTGACGCCGGACTTCGGCGTCTTCTTCATCGAGGGCGGAGCCCTCAAGCGCCGCTACGTCGTCAAGATCTGACCCACCCGGCGGCCGGGCTCGAAGCTCGGCCGCCCGCCGCCTTCCGGTCCGCCGGACGATCCCGGGACGCCATGTTCTTCGCTCAATTGCTGGTCAACGGCCTCGTTCAGGGGCTCGTGATCGGGCTCGCCGCCCTGTCCATCACCCTGGTTTTCGGCATCGCGCGCTTCCCCAACGCGGCGACCGGCGACGTCATGACCCTCGGCGGCTACTCGGCCCTCGCGGCCTACAAGGCCACGGGCTCCATGGCGCTCGGCGGCGTAGCCGCCTTCGGAGCCGCGGCCGCGGCGTCGCTGCTGGCCTATCTGGCGATCTTCCGCCAATTGGCGGACCGCTCCGTGGTGGCGCTGCTGGTCGCCTCGATCGGTTTGGCGTTCCTGATCCGCGCCGGCCTGGGGGTCGCATTCGGGCATGGGCAACAGGTGTTCATGGCGCCCTTATCACGGCCCTATGTGTGGGGCGGTGTGCGCGTCACCCCTCTGGACCTGCAACTTGCGGTCGTGGCGGCAATCGCGTTGGGGGCAGTCTTCGGGCTCCTCTACTTCACGTCCATCGGACGGCAGATGCGCGCGGTCGCCGACAACCGCGACCTTGCGCGCATCTCCGGCGTGCGTCCCGGCCGCGTGATGGTGGCGCTCTGGCTGCTTGCCGGAGGGGTGGCCGGCGTCGGAGGCATGATGCTTGGAGTCAAGACCATCGTGTCGCCGGAAAGCGGCTGGGAGATGCTGCTGCCGGCCTTCACGGCCGCGATCCTGGGTGGGATCGGGTCGCCTGCAGGCGCGGTGCTGGCGGGGCTGCTGCTGGGCGTCGTGCAGGAGGCCTCCACGCCCATCGTGGGGTTCACCTACAAGATCGCGCTCGCCTTCGTGATCATGCTGGCTGTGCTGCTGGTCCGGCCGCGGGGCCTGTTCGGACGCGTCGAGGGGGCCCGCTGATGGAGGCCTATCTCGCCGCGATCGCCATCATCGCGCTCATCTACGTCCTGCTCAGCCTCGGTCTGACGCTGCAATACGGGCTGACGGGGCTGATCAATTTCGGGCATGTCGGATTTTTCGCGATCGGAGCCTATACGAGCGCCATCTTGTCCCTGAAGGGCGTGCCGCTGCTCCTCAGCTTCCCGGCGGCCGCCGTGACAGCGGGCCTTGCCGCCCTTCCCATCGGCCTGGTGTCGCTTCGCCTGCGCGACGACTATTTCGCCATCGTGACGCTGGGGTTTTCGGAGGTGGTGCGCATTGTCATCACCAGCGAGAAATGGCTCACCAACGGCGTGCAGGGCTTGCCCGGCATCCCGCGGCTGTTCTCGGGGCTCGAGGGCTTCGCTGCCCAGGCCGCGACGCTCGCCGTGATCCTGACCGTGACCATCATGGCCGGGCTGATCATCCTGCGGATCGCGAAATCGCCGTTCGGGCGCCTGATCGAAGCCATCCGCGACAACGAGGAGGCGGTGAAGGCGCTCGGCAAGGACCCGGCGAGCTTCAAGATCCAGGTCCTGGTCGTGGGCGCTGCGATCGCAGGCCTCGCCGGCGCCTTCTACGCCCATTACATCACCTACATCGTTCCGGACCAGTTCATCCCGCTGGTCACGTTCTATGTCTGGATGGCCGTGATCATGGGCGGCGTCGGGCGCGTCTCGGGCGCGGTCGTCGGCTCCGTTATCCTGATGGCTTTCCTGGAGGGGTCACGCTTCCTGCGCGACGTGGCTCCTTGGATCTCGGAGGTCGACATGGCCTCCGTGCGCATCGGCGTCGTCGGCCTGCTCCTCATCCTGTTTGTGATGTTCCGGCCGCAGGGCCTGATGGGAGACTACACCAAGCGATGACCCTGGAGATCCGGAACGTCACCAAGGCCTTCGGCGGCTTCCAGGCGCTGGACGGCGTGCGCCTGTCGGTGCCGCTCGATTCGCTGTTCGGGCTCATCGGGCCGAACGGCGCCGGGAAATCGACGCTGTTTTCCGTCGTGTCGGGCTTCCTGTCTGCGGACCGAGGCGAGATCACGCTCGCAGGCCGCCGCATGAATGGCTTATCCGCCCCCGCGCGAGCCAAGTCCGGGATGGTGCGCACCTTCCAGGTCCCGCGTGAGTTCAGCCATCTAACCGTCCGCGAGAACCTGATGGCGGCGGCGCCCGACCAGACCGGGGAGAGGCTTTTCGGGCTGTTTTTCCGACCAGGACGGGTGCGTCGGGAAGAAGCGGCTATCGCGGCGCGAGTGGAGGAGACCATTGCGTTGTTGAACTTGACCCGTGTGGCCGACCAGCCCTCCGGCAAGCTCTCCGGGGGCCAGAAGAAGCTGCTCGAACTCGGGCGCGCCCTCATGGTCGAGCCGCGCCTCATCCTGCTGGACGAACCCTTTGCGGGCGTGAACCCTGTTCTGATCGGCGAGATCATGGAGCGAATCGCCGAACTAAATGGCCACGGCATTGGATTCCTCGTGATCGAACATGACCTCGCGGCCCTGACCCGGCTCGTCCGGCGGATGGCCGTTATGGATCGCGGCAGGGTCTTGGCGGAAGGCAACCCTGAAGCCGTGCTCGATGATCCGCAGGTGCGGGAAGCTTATCTCGGAGGCCTGTCGTGAGCGCCGGCGCGGACTTGTCCACCCCTGCATATTCCCCCCGCCGCGGCTCGGCAGAAACCATCCTGCTCAGCGTCGAGGACGTCCGCGGGGGCTACGGGGAAGTCGATATTCTAAACGGGGTGTCGCTGAACCTTCGCTCAGGCGAGATCGTGACTGTGGCCGGCACCAACGGAGCGGGCAAGTCAACCTTGGCCAAAGCCATCATGGGTCTTCTCCCGCGCGTGAGCGGCCGTATCCTGTTTGAGGGGGCCGATGTCCTGGGGCTACCGACCGAGGATCGCGCCGGCCGCGGCGTCGGCTACGTGCCGCAGGTGGCGAATGTCTTCTCCGCCCTAAGCGTACTGGAAAACCTCCAGGTGGTGGCGGGGGTCAACAACAAGCGGTTGCGAATGGCGGAGCTGCTTGAGGCCTTCCCTTTGTTGGCGGAACGGCGGCGCGCGCGGGCTGGCAGTCTGTCCGGGGGCGAGCGCCAACAACTGGCGTTCGCCCGCGCCCTCATGACGAGCCCCCGGCTCATGATTCTTGACGAGCCGACCGCGGCCCTGTCGCCCGCAAAGGTGGCCGAAGCCTTCGCTCTCATCGCGAGGCTGCCCTCGCTGGGCGTCTCGGTCCTCGCCGTCGAACAGCGCGCTCGCCAATGCCTCGCCATCTCGCAACGCGGCTACATCCTGGACGGCGGCATGGTCGCAATCGAGGGAGAGGCGGCCATGCTGCTGGCCGACGAGCAAGCAGCGGAACTCTATCTCGGCCGCACGGCGAAGCCCCAGCTTTGATTTCAAGGCTGGGCGGACTCCAGAATCTGGTGGGGCTGTTATCAGGTTACCATATCATCAGAGGGGCCAAGGGCGCGGCGTCAAGCAATCGACCCTAGAACTTCCGTGGGACGAAGCTGGACTGATTTCCTGCACCACCACGGCCACGAACCGCCGGTGCGCTTCCAGGCTCTGCGCCTGCTGGTAAAACCGCTCCGTGGTGGCCGACGTCCGGTGGCCTAGCAATGCTGACGCCGACCGGACGCGCTCCGGATCCAGAACCGCCAGCGTCGTCGCCGCCGCGTCCCTGAACAGGTGCGGGTTGACGGCCTTGCTCAGGGCCTCCGTGGTCCGATCCCGAACCTGCCAGTAGATCGCCATCTGGGTCAGCGGCGAGCTGTGCCGGCTGACCCAGAGCGCGTCGCCGACCGGGGCCGAGCGACGGTTTTTCAGGGCGACCAGCACGGGCCGGTGCACGGCCAGATACTGGTCTAGCGGCTCGCGCAGGATCTCGGGCCAGGGCGCCTCGATCGGGTCGCCGTTCTTGGTCTCCGCGCCGGGGATGCTGACCATCCAGCCCTCGCCGGTCTGGAGCAGCGAACGCCCGAGCTTGAGCCCCGCCAGATTCTTGCGGCGCAAGGGCCGCAACGCCAGGAAGGCGATGATCAGCCCGTCCCGGAAAAGCACGGCCCGGTCAATTGGAGAGCCGACCGCCGCCGCGGCCGTCATGAGCGACAGCCCCAGCCCGAGCAGTTCGGTGGAGGTGACCAGCTTGGCGCGCTTGTCGCGCACCGGCGCGCCGCCGGAGCGGACGCGCGAGGCCAGGCGATAGAGTGGGCCACGATCAAAGGCGGGGTCGACGGCTGCGGCGAAGTCGCCCAGCTCCTGCAAGCGCGACAGCACCGTATGAGAGCCGTTGCCGAGCCCTCGCAGATGCCGGACATAGGCCTTCGTCCTCTCGGCCGTGATGCGACGCACCGGAGTTGCGCCGAGGTCGAGGTCGCCGGTCTGCGCCAGGAAGGTCAGCCAGCGGCCATAGCCCTTCTCGGCCTTGCGGTTGGAGGCCGGCGAGTAGCCCGCCCGCGAGCCGGACTCAGGCTCGAAGGGATCGGCGTCCTGGCACGCGGCGCGCCACAGCCGCCGATCCTGCTCCGGCCAGCTCTCGACCTTGAGGCAGGCGCGCTCGGGCGCCTTGCCGCGACCGTAGGGCCCCCCGCTCATGCGCGCCTCCCGCGCCGGCGCGGCGCGATGCGCGAGACGGCGGCCTCGTGCTGGCGCAGGATCACCTCGTCGAAGTGGCGCGTCGCCGCCGCGGTCTCCAGCCCGGTGTAGAAGCCCGTCGTGGTCGCCATCTTCTTGTGCCCGAGCACCCGGCGCACGACCTCGTAGGCCCCGGGCTGCCGATCCAGGAAGATCTTGGCCCCGATATGCCGGAAGAGGTGCGGGTTGACCTTGAGTCCAGTGCGCTGGAACACGATGGTGGTGATCTGCACCCCAAGCGCTCCGCCGGTCTTGCTGCGGTCGCCGACGCCGGGGAAGAGCGCCGTGCATCCGGGCCGCGCCAGCGCGCCGCGGTGCTTCGCCCGGTACCAGGCGATCAGCTCCACGGTGGAGGCGGGCAGCTCGAACTCCAGGTCGACGGCGTTCTTGACGTCCGCCGCCGGGATGACGAGGTGCAGGCGCGGGCCGACCTGGATCAGGTTCCTGTCGCAGTCGATTGCGGCCAGGTTCTCGCGCCGGATAGGGGCGACGAGCAGAATGTGGATGGCGACAGCGAGCTGGGCGCGGACGGCGGCCAGCCGCGCCGGCAGCTTGCTTCGATCGGCCTCGTCGCGCAGGAGCTGTGGCAGTCCGATCAGCTTGGCGATGGCGGCCTCGTCGCCGAAGGCGCGCAGGCGCGTCCTGTTCTTCTCGGTGAGTCCTTGCATGGGGACGGCGAGCTTGCCGACGATCTTGCCCATGCGGGCGAGGGTGGGGTCGTCGACCTTGACCCAATGCCGGGCGACGCCCTTCAGCATGCTGGCCATGTTGTAGACGGCGCTCGACGTCTTGCCGCCGCCGCGGTCGTAGAAGAACCGCAGCCCCGTCGCGAACGCCTTCTCGCTCACCAGATCGGCGAGGGAGCTGAGCGAGCCCGGCTCCCACCCGCGCCGGACCAGGGCCGACGCGAAGGCTCGGAGCTGGTAGGCGCGCGTCGCGATCGTGCGGGGCCGGGCCGGGCGCGCCGGGCCGTCATCGGCGAAGTCCCGCCCCGCCAGCCGATCCAGCCAGGCGTCGGCGTCGGCCTTCAGCGAGATCGGGAACGCCTCCCAGGGCAGGCTGTAGGTGTCGCGCCGGCTGATCCTCTGGATCGGCGTCTGGGGCCAGCCCGGGATCCGCCGCACGCAGCGGTTCCAGGCTTCGACCGTGTCGCGCCACGTCCCGTCGGGATTGCGCATCAGGCTGTCGGTCGCGATCTCCTGCGCAAAGGCCTGGAGATGCTCGGTGGAGACCGCGGCGGGATCGATCTGCCGGGCGGAGAACCAGCGCAGCAAGCGCGACAGGCGCGCTCGCTCGGCCTTAGTCGGCAGGACGTCGTAGAGGCCCTGCCACGCCGCCGACATGGGCGTCGTCGACCGCCCGGCCATCATGGGACGGACGAGGGCGAGGGAGGCGCGCATGAGGGAGCGGACATTGTTCCAGCGCGCCGGCGACAAGCCCGCCGCCTGGGGCGCGATCGCCTTCAGTCGGAGGGCCAGGGCACGCGGGTCGGCGGCGACGGAGTCCGGCTCGCGGCCGAGCAGGCGGCAGACGGTGCGCACGGCCGAGACCATGTCCTGGCGGCGGCGGACGGGGAGTTCCGACGCGGCCACAGCGGCGATCACGTCGGCGAGGGTGGGGCTGCGTGAGAGGGGCGGAGTGGACATCAGCGGCCTCGTGATGACAGGAGAGGACTGGAGTATCGGATCGTGAGAAGGTAGCACGTTTAAGTAATCCGGTTTAATTGTCGACCTATTCACGAAGGTAAAGCCGAGCATGAGAACCGTAGTTCGTGTCCATCTCTGTCACTCACCGTCCACAATTGCTGACGAAGACGCGCAGCGCATCGGCATCGATGCGGACGAGGCGGCCGATATAGATCGCGGACAGCTCGCCGCTCTTGATGCGGCGGCGGATCGTGCGCGGGTCGACCCGCAGCATGGCGGCGGCGTCCTCGACAGTGAGCAGGCGGGCGAGGTCGCCCAGCTCGGTCGCGGCTCGCGTGGACGGGCGATCCCCAGGGGAGGGGGGCTTAATGGTCATGACTGGGTCTCCTGGGTGGGCGGCGTCGCGTCCCCCCGACTTCTGCGAGCGACCGTCGCTGGCGCCCCCGCGATCTCGGCCGCGATCTGGCGCGCCAGCAGCCGCGCGAGCGCTCCGAGGGCGGGGTGAAGGGTGGTGCTCGCAGGCGCCACGCTGACCGGCTCGATCGGCCAGTCGATCGTCTCCGACGGCATGACGGGGGTGAGCTGCGGGCGCCTCATGCCGACCCTGATGACAGGATCGATCGCGCTGCGCAGGGGCAAAACCTCGCCGTTTCTCGGCGAGGTTTTTCCACCATCATGCGCCGCAGGCTGCGGTCAGCCTGGAGGCTTTTGGCATCATTGGCATGATTGACAGGCCATGCCAGCCCGGCTCAGGCGTTGCGGCTAGCCCGGCGTGAAGAGCCGCGGGTTGACCTCGTAATCCTTCCGCTTCGTGCCGCCATGGGGCAGCAGCCGAATCCATCCGGCTTCGACCAGGGCGTCGCAGGCTTTGGCCATCGCCGTGGAGTCCCGGAGCGGCCCGCAGATGCTGCGCGACATCTCCCGCGCGTTGAAGCGCTCGCATTCATCCTTCCAGATCGCGGCAGCGAGGATCTTGGCGTTCCTGTCCGCGGCCGGGATGCTGGCCTCGCCAAAGGCCCGCTCGGCTTGGGGCAGGAAGTAGCTCTCGACGAGACGACAGGCGTCCTTCAAGACGTCGCCCCCTATCACGTTCGGCTCGGGGGCGCCTGCATCCCCGGCGGCCCAGCGCAGATAGGAGAGGACGACGGCCAGGCGAAGCGCCGTGCCGGCGGCCTTGCCCATAAACCCCGCCATCTGACCGATGGCGGTGGCGCCGCGTTCGTGCATTCGTTGGCCGAACTCCTCCAACACTGCGAGCGCGTCGGCATCGAGCGGGACGGGCCGGGGGCAGGGGCCCTCCCTGGCGTCGTCCAATTGCAGATCCCGCAAGCGGGCCAGCGCGGTCAAGGCCAGGGGGTCTTCGCAATGCGACCCGATCCGGAAGGTCGGCTTCGCATCCGGCCAGAAATACAGGAAACGGCACGCGAGGCCGTCGTCGTCACCCCTGGTGATCAGGTTCAGGCGTTCCGGCTGCAACGATCCGATGATCCCGATCGCGAGCCGCTCGGTCACGATCGTCTCGGTTTCCAGGACGCGGTCGACCGTGTGCCGGCCGCCATTGTACGCCTCGATCCAAAACGGTCGGTCGGTCGAACCGCTGTAGCGGGTGAAGCTTTCCACCCAGCCGGCGAGTTCGTCGCGTTCGACGATGAGGCCTTTCGGTGAGTGCGCCGACACCCGCGCGAGCTTCTCCACCGTCGTGTCGTTCAGGAGGATGCGCGGGCCCAGGCGCGGAGCAGGCAGGGAGGCCTCCATCGGCTTCGGCGGTGGCTCATGGCCGTCGCGGACGGCCTTCTTGACGCTCTCGCGCCAGACCCCGAGATGCGCCTCGGCCGTCTCCTTCCGGGCAGCATTGTCGGCCTGCTGACGCCGGAGTTCGCCGAGCCTCTCTGAGTCGAAGCGCCGGGCGATATCCAGCGCGACCTTCAGTCCCTGCGTCTTGCCGGCGGAAGGATCGCCGACGGCGGCGATCCAGAGGACGGTCGGCTCCAGCCAGCTCCCGGTGGGCGACGCCCGGCGCGCATTACCGATCGAGCCGGCGGCGACGCCCAGGAGACCCGCGGCGACGTAGTCGACCGGGCATCCCCTCGCTTCGGCCTGCTGCACGAGCCACGGGCTCCAGACGGAGCCGAAGAGGCTATCGGGGAATTTCGGAGCGGGACTGCGCTGGGTCCCGATCAGGCGCATGTCGGGGGCGCTCCAGGGCGCCTCCGGCAATTTAGTCGCGGACACGATTGTGCTCCATCGAATGGTGGCCGTCAGCGTCTGCGCCATCAGAGGTCCGCTGCCGCGCGACATCGTCGGCGACTTGGCGGGCCAGCAGTCGCGCAAGGGCGATGAAAGCCGGGTGGAGGGCGCCGCCATCGGGCCGCCACGCGCCGGCAGCATCGACACCAGAGTCGATCGGGGCCGGCGAGGGGACGGAAGTGGACTGCGAACGCCTCATGCCGACTCGGATCGCAGAGTCGGAGGCGGCAAACAGGGGAAGAACCTCGATGATTTTCAGCGAGGTTTTTCCACCAGCGTCGCGAGCTAGGGTTTGCGGTCCCGACGCATGACCTTGGGGGCGAACTCGTCCAGCGTGTCGGTGTCCAGCCCCAAGGCCTCCATCACCTCGGCGCAGTACCTGAAGAACGGACCGGTCCTGCTGACTGTGGCGCGTTCGCCGGTCCGCTTCACATAGGCCTCGCTGGCGAGACCCAACACGACTCTCCGGTCGGAATCGGGAGGCCGCCCTCCGCGCGGGGGCTGCTCCAACTCCAGCATCCTCTCGGCCGGGGCCTTGACAGCGTTCAACAGCCGCACGAGCAGATCAGGCCCCATTTGGGCGGCGGCGGATTGTCGGGCCGGGAGCGTCTGCTGTTCCAGACCGCGCACGAGCGCAACGGTGTCCAGTCGCCCGGGGTGCCCGGCATGGCGCAGGACGTCTTCAACGCCCTGAGAATGTGGACCAGAAATGGACCCCCCAAGCCGTTCAAAGCCGCTCGCGCTCAACATCGCGCCCAAGGTCGGAATGACGTCGGCCGGTGCTGTCCCGGTGAGAAAGGGGCTGCGCTTGACGACGGCGATGAACCGATCGCATTGCGCCGTGAACCGTTTCAGTTCGGCGCGCCTGAGCGTTGGATCGGGTTGCCTCTTCTTCCAGGCCCGGAACCGCTCCCATTCAGCCCTGATTGCGGAGATCTCGTCTGGACTGGGATGGATGGACTTACGCATGCGCACAATCCTCAGCGGCAGAGATCGTCCGCCAAAGATTATGTTCTTCGGGCGGCTAATGCCAACAATGCCAATGGTGCCAATCGCGGTTAGGCAAGCGACGAGGGGAGGCTCAGTCAGACCTTGGTGGCCATGGAGCCCCTCATGAGCGCGCAGTACAGCTCCGCCCCTGGCCGGCCCTTCAGTCGCCTGGGCAGTTCGACCACGACCGGAAACGAGCCCAGCCTGGCCAAAGCGTAGCTGGAAAACGACTGATGCACTCCAAGTTCCTATGTCTGAACATCAGGCCACCTTCCGGGGGACGAGCCGCTCGGAGCCGAGCGCCTCGCGGACGCCGCTCTCGTCGGAATGCGCAGCGCCCGCGCATGCGGCAGCGAGATCGGCGCCGGGGCGATCGCCCCCCGGTGGGTTCGGTGCTGGGGGGAGAGAGGCTTGCCGGGGTTCATCTGCGTATGCTCCTATCGGGCGTGGCGCGGCGGAGCCCCGCCACGCGAATTGCACCGGTAGCGCGACCCCGCGGAGCGATTATCTATTCAACCCCGACCATGTCTGTCGGGTGCGGGTGCTCACACGGCACAGTGGAGTAACGCAAATGAAGAGAAGAGAGGTAGTTCGGTTTCTGTCATTGATCATCGCTTTAAGTCCGTGGGAAGTCATGGCCGGTGCATCAACACGCAGAATTGCCGTAATAATGGCCGCCAGCGAGGGCGATCGAGATGTTCAGTCAAGGCTGAAATCTGTTAGGATGGAGCTGCAACGTCTCGGCTGGCGCGAAACTGATATCAGGTTTGAATACCATTTCTTGGCGGGCGCGACGGATAGGATTGCCTCAGTTGCAACGCGTGTCGTGGCGGGTAAACCCGATATAATTCTAACCCATTCAACACACTTGGTCGCCCAAATTACCAAAGCAACCTCCGATATTCCGGTAATATTCGCCCAGGGTACAGACCCAGTGGCTCTCGGGATTGTACAAAGCCTGGCACACCCTGGCGGAAACGCCACCGGATTCACGACCTATGAGCAAAGCATGGGGGCAAAGTGGTTTGGGCTATTGACTGAGATGGTGCCTAGATTGAAGCGGGTATTAATATTGAAAAATCCGAACAATCCTTCAACCACCGGTTATCTGCACGCGTTGGAGCCCGTTGCCCGCTCATCTGGGATCGGAATCGAAGTGGCCGGCGGACAGGATAGGTTGGAGATCAGCCGAGTTATAAGAGAGTTGGGCGGTGGCAATGCCATGATTGTAATGCCTGATCCGACAAACGCTGCACACCACGTTGAGATTGTTACTGATGCATCGACATATGGCGTTCCTGCGGTATACCCATACCGGTATTTCGCCGGTCGTGTCCCCAGCGGTGGTGTAGCTGATCGGTGGTCACCGGCGATCTCCGGGTAGGGTCGGGTTGCGACACACGCACCTGACCAGAGGATCACCGAT